>JAEZYO010000670.1 GCA_023419055.1 Pseudomonadota bacterium
CCGCTCGAGGTTCCGCCGTTGCTCGTTGGATCTTCGCCGCTTTCTCCGGCTGAGCCCGCCTGACCAAACGCCAAGTCGTCGTTCGATGATCCTCCGCACGCGGCGAGCCCGAAGCTCACGGACGTGATCGGAATCAGGAGGCTTGCGTAACGGCTGAGGATGGATCGGTGCTTCAAGGAGATGGATCCCTCGGTGCGAGAAGGGTCACGTCGTCTCGGGAAACCGCACGCGACAGCCGAGCCGTCCGTGTTCGATTTCACGCGAGGACTGACCTTTCACGTAAACACGGCGCGCACGGAGCCGTCTACGGTCTTCGCGAATCGAGCGCTCACTTTGCGCTCACCCTGAGCGGTTATTGACTACACCGAGCTCCCGCTCGTGAGGTGTCTCGATTCGGGCCTTCGCTCCGCGGCGCGGCTTCACGAATTCTCTTCGCGCGCAGCGTCGAGCAGCTCGCGGACGCGACCCGACAGCGCTGCGGGACTGTACGGCTTCTGCAAGAACGCGGCGCGTGCGCCCAGGCTCTCGGCGGAGGCAGCCTCCTCGTCGGGGTACCCAGACACGAAGAGCACGTAGAGCCGCGGGTTCGAGAGCCTGAGCCGCGCTGCGAGCTCTTGGCCTCCGATCTTCGGCATCACGAGGTCGCTCACCAAGAGGTCCAGCGCGCCCGAGTGCCGCTCGGCGAGCTCGAGCGCTTCTCTCCCGTCTCTTGCTTCGAGCACCGTGTATCCGCTCGATTCGAGGACCAGCTTCGAGAGCTGGCGCACGGCGTCTTCGTCCTCGACGAGCAAGACGGTCTCGCTCCCCATCGGCATCTCGGGGACGAGCGGAGGCGTCTTGACGGGGGCGCCCTCGGCGATGATCGGGAGGTACATCTTCACGGCCGTGCCCTGCCCGGGTGCGCTCTCGACCTCCACGAACCCGCCGGACTGCTTGACGAAGCCGTACACCATCGCAAGGCCCAGGCCCGTCCCTTTTCCAGGTGGCTTGGTGGTGAAGAACGGCTCGAACACTCGGGCCAAGGTAGCCGGATCCATGCCGTGACCGCTGTCGCCGACGGTGACGACCGCGTACTCTTTCTGCTCTTCTGCTCGAGCGCCGCCGCCACTCTCTCTGTGGGTCACCGCTCGAGTCTGTATCCACAAACGTCCTCCGCCCGGCATGGCGTCGCGCGCGTTCACCGCGAGATTGATGATCGCGTGCTCGAACTGTCCGGGGTCGACCTTGACCGCGCCGAGCTCGCGGTGAGGCTCGAAGATGAGCTCGATGTTCTCGCCGATGAGCGGCAGGAGCAGCCTGCGCGTCTCGGCGAGGAGCTGGTTCACGCTCACCACCTGGGGATGGAGGACCTGCCTCCGGCTGAACGCGAGGAGCTGGCGCGTGAGGTTCGCCGCGCGCTCACCGGCCTTGCGAATCTCGACCAGGAGCGCGCGGCTCGGGTGGTCGCCCACGAGCTCGGTGAGGACGATCTCGCTGTAGCCGTTGATGACGGTGAGGAGGTTGTTGAAATCGTGGGCCACGCCTCCGGCGAGCCGCCCGATGGCTTCCATCTTCTGCGACTGGCGGAACTGCTCCTCGAGGCGTTTCAAGTCGGTGATGTCGCGCGCGATGCCGATCAGGCCGATGACGTTGCCCCGCGCGTCGCGGTACGACTCCTTGGTCGTCAGGTACGTGCGCGTCGTGCCCGCGGCCGAAAACGTCTCTTCGTAGGTCGTCGGTCCTGAGCGTCCCATCACCTCGCGATCGCGCTCCATGACCTCGCGCGCGGCCTCTGCCGAGAACAGGGCGCTGTCGTCCTTGCCGATGACCTCCTCGACCTTCTTCCCGAGGAAGCGAGCGCCCGAGGTGTTGATCATCAAGTAGCGGCCCTCGAGATCCTTGACGAAGATCGCGTCCGACGTGCCCTCGACGACCGCGTTCAACAGCGTGTGACTCTCGAGCAGCGCTCGTTCGGAGCGCTTGCGTTCGGTGATGTCGCGCACGACGGCGAGCAGGTAGGCGCGCTCGAGCTCGATGTAGGTCGCGTTGACCTCGACCGGAAACAAGGTTCCGTCTCGCCGGCGGCGCATCGCCTCGAAGACCCTCGAGCCGAGCCCCTTCATTTGCTCGACCATCCGCGGCCACTCGCGTTCGTCGACTCGGGGTTCGATGTCGGGCACGGTGAGCGTGAGGTACTCGTCTCGATGGTAGCCGTGCACGCGGCAAGCCTGCTCGTTGACGTCGATGAAGCGACCGGTCTCGGGATCGATGACCTCGATGGCGTCGTTCGTGTGATCGAGGAGCGAGCGAAAGAGGCTCAGCGCCTGCTCCGTGCGCTTGCGCTCCGTCATGTCGCGCGCGAGCGAAACGGCGTAGCGCCTGCCGCCCTCCCAGAAAGGTCGCACCCGGACTTCGACGGGGAACGTCGAACCGTCCTTTCTGCGGTGAAGCGTGTCGAACGCCAACGCTCTCCCCGCGCCGAGCTCCTGCAGCGCTCGCGCGAGCAGCTCGACATCGTCGCTCGCGTCGAAGTCGCGAAAGCTCATGCCGAGCAGCTCTTCTCGCGTGTAGCCGAGCGCGTTGCACGATTGTTGATTCACGTCCAAGACCACGCCGTCCGCGTCGTGCAAGAAGAACGCGTCCGTCGCGTTGTCGAGCAGCGTACGGAACCGGGCTTCGCTCGCTCGCAGCTTGTCCTCTGCGCGGCGCCTTTCCGTGATGTCCTGCATGAAGCCGAACATGCGGATGGGCTTGCCCTCTGCGTCCCACGTGACGTCGCCGCGGCTGTGAACGACGCGGAGCTCCCCATCGAGCCGGAGCAGGCGGTACTCGACGTCGTACGGAGGGCCGTGCTGCAGCGCCGCGCGGCTCGCCTCGAGGATCGCGCTTCGGTCGCCCGGGTGAACGGCCTCTTGCCACTGCCGCTCGCACTCTTCGAGGTCGTTCGACCGGCTCTCGGGCGATACGCCGATCAGGCGGTAAGCTTCGTCGGAGAGCGTCAGCCGACCCAGCACGAAGTCACGCTCCCAGTACCCGACCTCGGCCATGCGCTCGGCCTTTTCCAGCTTGTCCTCGCTCTCGCGCAGCACCCGGACCATGGACACGCTGGTGAGAGCGTCCGCGAGCCGGCGCCCGATCTCCTGGAACAGCCGCCGCTCTGCCGCGCCGAAGATGCGCGCGTGCGAGCACTGGTGGATCCCGAAGACGTAGGGAGCCGCGATGTTCGGGTACACGGCCATGCAAAGCTGGGCCTTCACCTGGAAGTGCTGCTCCGCCACCGGCGGCAGTGGACGATCTTGGCCGGGCCCGAAGGAGACCGGCGCGCTCGCTTCACGGAGCGCTCGAAACACGCTCGCCGCTTCTTCGTCGACGGGCAACTCGATGCCGAGCGCGAACCCGCCCGGGTACTCGGGCCGGGTGCGCTCCATCGGGACGCTCCAGGTGGCAGCGTCGGGGTCGCACGGGTAAATCAGCCAGACGCGATCGCAGCCGAAGACGTCGAGGACCGCGTCGAGCGTGTCGCGCGTGAGTTGCTCGAGGTCTCGCGCTCCTTGGATGGCGCGGTTGACTTTGTCGAGGCTCTCGAGAAAGGAAAGATGCGCCAGGCGCTGCTGCTCCGCGCGCATGCGGTCGCTGATGTCGCGGGCGATGCCGATCACGCCGGCGACCTCGCCGCGCGCGTCTCGATACACGTCCCTCGTGGTCAAGAACGTGTGCTCCACGCCGTCGATGTCGACGCGCTCCTCGAAGGTCTCGGCCACGCCCGTGTTCGTCACTCGGACGTCGTGCTCTCTGGCCCCTTCCGCGGCGTCGAACGGCAGCGAAGGCGCGCCGCCGTGGCCGACGATCTCGTCCGGACGCTTGCCGAGCAAACGCGCCCCCGCGGAGTTGATCATGAGCACCCGCCCCGAGAGATCTTTGATGAAGATCACGTCGGGGGTCGACTCGAAGACGCGGGAGAGGAGATCGTAGCTCAGCCGCAGCGCGTCCTCCGCGCGGTGGCGATCGGTGACGTCCACCAGGGCGGCGATGTTGCCGATGATCTTGCCGTCTTCGTCCTGGAGCGGGGAGGCGTAGACGGAGCAGGTGAGCTGGGATCCGTCCCGGCGCAGGCGTTGGACCTCGAGGCCGCGCACCGTATGGCCCTTGGCCACCTCGCTCCTGATGCGCTGAAACTTCACCTGCTCTTCGGTGGGTACCGTGGGCAGCGGCCGGCCCACGACCTCCGCGGCCTTCCATCCCAGCATCTCCTCCGCGCCGCGATTCCAAACGAGCTGGACGTTGCCCGAAAGGTCCAACCCGAGGATCGCGGCGGGGACCGCGTCGATCACCGCGCGCAGCACGCGACTGGTGCGTTCTAGCTCGAGGTCCGCGCGTTTGTGCTCGCTGATGTCGCTCATGAAGCCGCGCAGTACGGGCGCTTTGCCGGTTCCGCTCACGAGGCGCGCGATGTCCCGTACCCAGACGCTGCTCCCGTCCGCGGAAAGCCTGCGGTACTCGAGATCGAGCTTTCCACCGCTCGCGACGGCTTCCGCACAGCGCGCGACGGCGCGCTCCAGGTCCTCGGGGTGCAAATGATCGCGCCAGCTCCCTGCCGCGAAGCTCGAGAGCGGGTGCCCGAGCAGACGCTCCTCGTACTCGCTGACGAAGCTGAAGCGCAACGTCTCGGGATCGGCCTCCCAGACGATCGCCTCGAGGTCGGCTACCAGCTCTCGGTGCGGCTGATCGTCCATGGACGCTCGCTGACAGGGGCCCACGGCGACGCGCTGGTACGCCGCGACCACCACTCGTCCGAGCGGCGATGTAGGTTCCCATCGCGCTCGTCCAATCGATCTTCGGTCAACGCCGCGCTCGACGCAACGAAGCACGCGCGCTTCGCGGCGCGACATTTCACGCTCCCTTTACCGGCGCCGGTACGCGGTTATCCTCGGGACGTGCAAAAGACCCTGAAGCTCCTCGTGTACGACGCGACCCAGCGCGCGCGAAAGCCCGCTGCCCTCGGGCTCGCGTGGCAGCTCGGGTCTCACCTCTATCGCGGTCTCGGCCGCCTGGACGCGGCCTTCGGCGCGACGAGCTTCGAGAGCGCTCTCCGCTGGCTCGAGCGCCATCAGCCGGACGTTCCGATCTCGGAGCTCCAGTTCTGGGGGCACGGCAAGTGGGGGCGCGTCTTCATCGATGGCGAATCGCTCGATGCGAGCGCGCTCCGCGCGGGTCACCCTCTGCGGCCGCGCCTCGACGCGCTGCGCGAGCGGCTCGCCGGTGACGCGCTGATCTGGTTTCGTACGTGCGAGACGCTCGGTGCCCAGGCAGGTCAAGACTTCGCGGCCGCTCTCGCCGACTTCAGCGGCGCCACCGTGGCGGGGCACACCTTCGTCATCGGCTTCTTTCAGAGCGGCCTGCAGGTCCTCACGCCCGGGCACGCTCCACATTGGTCCTCCTCCGAGGGGCTCGCGCGCGGCACGCCGGAACGCCCCGAGCTGGCGCTCTCGTCGGGGCCCCGTCAGCCGAACACGATCACGGCGCTCGCGGGGAGCATCCCCGCGGAGTTCGCTTCGCGCTGAGGCCCGGGCGGGAAGGTCCCCCAGAAAAAACGAAGGCCCCGGAGCAGCGCTCCGAGGCCCTTCGTCATCAGGTTTCGTCCGTTCACTCGGCGGCGATCGGCTGCGCCTCGGGTTTCTGGATGAAGGGCAGGACCGTCGCGAGCTTCTCGCGCACGGTGTTCGACGCTTGCTGCGCGAGCATCGGGCCCTTCTCCTTGGCGAGCTCGCCGAGCTCGATCGACGCTTGCTTGACCACCTTGGCGGCGGCCGGCAACTTCTCGGGCGCGAGCCGCGCCGTCTCGGTCACGAGCTCACGCGCCGCGGCGGCGACGTTCTTCGCCTGGATCAAGGCGCGCTCGAAGCGGCTCTTGCCGTAGAGCGCGGCCACCTCGTAGACCAGATCCGCGCCCGTGGTGGCCGCGGAGTGCGGCGCCTTGTGCAGCGTCCCGCCCACGCGCTTGTCCTCTTTCAGGAACTCGCGCACCTGCTCGAGGGTGAGGTTCGTGTCCTTGAGCGCCTGCTCGAACTCCGCCTGTGCGGCTTGCTTGGCCTTGAACAGGTACATCTGCACGCGCGAGTAGAAGTTCACCGCGCCGTCGCCGCTGGTCTCCACGGCGCAGTAGATGGTGCCGGGGAACTTCTCGGTGATGAGCGACTGTACGCCATCGCTCACGCTCGAGCTCGGCATGCAACCGAACGGCTTCACGCTGAGCGTCATGGTGGCCTTGCTCTTGGCCACGTTGAGGATGAGCTTGCCGACCTCCATGTGGCCCTCTCCGCCGCGGAGATCGTTGTTGTAGTAGGGCGCAGCGACGTCGGCGACCTCGTCCATGTCAGGCAGGTGGTAACCGTAGAAGCCGCCCGCATGCGCGAACGTCTGGAACGCAGCGCGGAGCGCCTTGTCGCCCAGCCAGAGGCCGACCTTGCGCGCGAACACGCCGTGCTCGCCGATGCCGTTGAGACCGTACTTCCCGCCGTCGAAGGCGCGCAGCAGGGCGCGGTTCGCGGTGTCGAAGCGCACCTCCCAAATGTTGTAGAGGATCCAGGCCGTCACGAACTGGATGTCACACTCGGCGCCTTCGCTCTCGAGGAAGCGCTGGAGCGCGTAGTTGCCGTCGCCCTCCGTGGTCATGGCCCAGAACTCGCCGATGATGGCGACCTTGGGCTTGACGTTCGTGCGGTCGATTTCGACCGCTTCGAAGATCTTCTTCGCCTTGCGGAGCGCGAGCAAGACGCTGCGCTTCTCTTGCAGCGCGTCGTAACAGAGCTTCTTCGCCTCGGCGATCGCCTTGTCGGTCGAGCCGGGGACCACCTCGTACGGGCGCAGGCGGTAGCCCATCCCGTTGATGATGTCGCCCGCGAGCAGACCCTTGAGGAGCGCGATGAAAAATGGCGGGCTGAGATCGAGGCCGCTCTCTTCGCCCGTGGCCTGGCTGAGCCCGCCCTGCTGCTGGAAGAGCATGACGCGGAAGCCGTCGAAGCCTGCGTCGCGGAGCGCCTTTCGGTACTCCGTCACGTACATGCCGAAGCGGCAAGGCCCACACGCGCCCGCCGTGAGGAAAACGTACTCGTCGACGATCTGCTTCGTCGAGAGTCCCTTCTCGTCGCGCAGGTAGATCAGGAACTTCACCAGGTTCCCGACGGTGAAGTAGGTCGGGTTGCACTGCCCGCGGTTGCCGAACTCCTTGCCGACGCGGAGCGCGTCGTTGTCGGGGCAGTCGAGCGGCACCACCGTATAGCCGAGGCTCCGGAAGCCGCCCGAGACGAGGTAGTCGTGCGCCATGGTGAGGCCGCCGATGAGCAACGTGATCTTCCCCTTCTCCTTCTTGGTGAAGGAGAGGTTTGCCATCTTCTCGAGCCACTGCTCCTCTTCTTGGAGGCCGAGGCGAGCGCGCTCCTCGGCTTCGAAGCGGCGGAGCTCGGCGTCGACGTCGAGCGTCTGACCGGCGATCGGTAGTGCCCTCTTTTTGGATTCGACTTCAACTTGCTGGGTCATGGCTGTTGCCTGTTCTTCGCGGCCGCTAACCGGCGGCAGCAACGATCGGTAGGAGAGTTTTCTCGAGCGGGAGAGCGACCGAAGCGCTTGGCGATCCGGTCGTCGAGGCGGGCGGCGGGCTCTGGCCCCGCCGGTTCTTACGTTTGGTTGAGGTCTCTATTTCGGATCGAGATCTGTTCTTCCAAAGACTCACACGACGTTCTGGGACGGGCCTTCGCCCATCACTCCGCTGCAGTGGCTGACGAATTGTCCTGAATCTTCACGATGCTGCCGTCGGCGAGCTTTCGGCCGAGCTTGACGATGCCCTTGTCGGGCTCGATCTCGGCTGCCCGAGCGACCTCGTAGCTTCTCATCTTCTCGCGAAGCTCCGCGATTTGACGCTCGAGCCCCGGATCCTTCTGCGTGATCGACGCGAGCTGCTCCTGCTTGAGCTCGAGCAACTCGAGGCGCTTCCTGTCCACGGCGAGCGCGAGCTCACGCTTCTTGGCCGTGACGTCCTCCAGCCGCTCTTGAGCCAGGCGCAGCGAGTGCGCGTAGGTCTTCACGCGGATCTTGATCGAGCCGCCCGGCTTGTTGGCGTCGAGATCGTGGAGCGCGGCTGCGGGCGTCTTCGAGGTCTGCAGGATGTCCCCGATGAGCCCGTAGGTCGGGGCGTCGTGCCCGCACTTGAAGCTGGAGAGGTCGAGCACGGCTACGTTCGGGTGCCGCGCCGCGAACGCCGCGGCCCACACCTTCTGAGAGCTGTTGACCGAGTAGTTCTCGGGCCAGACGTGGTTGATCTCGAGCGGGTCTTTCACGAGCCCGGTCTCGACGTCCTTCCGGAAGTAGCGCATCAGGTACTCGCTGTCCCTCGGGATCGAGCGGATCGAGAGGATCGGATAGCCGAGCACCTGAAACTCTTCCGGGATGCCGTGGTTGAGGCCCGGATCGGAGTGGTAGGGGCGGTTGAGCACCAGGATCGCGATGCGATCTTCGGCCTCGACCGTCTCGAGGATGGCGCGCCCCTTCTCTTGCAGATCGGCCTCGAACGCGTTCAGCGCATTCCACGCCTCCCGGCAAGCGTGGTCGTTCTCGTCCTCGGTGATCTCTAGCCGCTTGCCGAACGTCTCGAACATGCGCCGGGCGAGCAGGGTCGGCTCCACGAACGAGAGCGCCGGATCCAGGTACTCGATGCCGCGCGTCGCGAAGAAGTCGACCTCCTTCGTGAACGCGGCCTTCACCACGTCCGGCGTGCCCGCGACGATGGGACACGACGCGTTGTCCTGCGTGTCCTTCACGAAGTTCTGAACGTGCGTGAGGATCGGGAAGAAGATGTAGTTGAGCGCGCGCTTCCGCTCCGGCTCGTGCTTGTGGAAG
Source organism: Pseudomonadota bacterium (assembly GCA_023419055.1). Next base: position 8,872 of record JAEZYO010000670.1, read on the forward strand.
AGCAGGTTGTGGACGTGGGCTTGGACGACCTTGCTCGGGAAGCAGGGGTCGATCGAGCCGTATTTCGCGCCCTCGACGAAGAGCTCCTCGCTCGTGTGGTCGCTGAACACGATGTTGGAGCGGCCGAGCCCGAGCGTCTCGAAGTACGCTCGGAAGAACGGGGCCGTCGAGTACATATTGAGCACGCGCGGCATACCGACGCGGATGCTCTTCCTGCGCTTCTGCGCTTCCTCGCTCGAGCGCTGGAAAGGCCGCACGAACTTCTCGCGTTTGATGCGGAACAGGCCCTGCGTCACGCGCACGTCTTCGACGGGGCTCCCGGCTGCGGGAAGAGGCGCCGCGTCGTAGAGGTGCACGAAGGCGCGCTGGCTCTCGTAGTCGACGAGGTTCGGGAACTCGGCCGCGGTCTTCTTGCGTTCGGCGACGAGCGCGAGCATCGCCTCCTTGCTCTCGACCGTGCCCTTCTCACAAGAGAAGCCCGAGATGTAACGCGCGGTCGAGCCGTCTGGTCGCTTCGAGTCGATGAAGGTGCGCTTGCACTCGTTGGGACAGAAGTGGCAGGTGGTCGACTCGTCCGTGCGCGTCGTGTACTCGAGGTTCAGCACGCCATCGAGCCCGATGAAGCGGCTCTGACCGGTGCGCTTCCAGCGGCGCAGCGTCTCGATCGCGGCCCCGATCGCGCCGGCTTCACCGGTGTGCGGGTGCACGTAGACCTCGGCGTTCGGCACGCGCTGCTTGATGTAGTCGACCTGCGCCTTGACCGCGGCCAGGTTGTACTGCGTGCCGCCCTGCAGCACGAACTTGCGGCCCAGCGAGGCCAGGCGAGGGATCTGGACCACGTACTGCCAGACGTTCTTGGGCAGCACCTGCGCGAGGCCGGCGAGCAGCTCCTCCTTCTGGAAGCCTTCCTTCTGGAAGTTCACGCGGTCCGAGTCGAGGAACACGGCGCAGCCGTAGGAGAACTTCGGCGCGAGCTCCGCCTTGAACGCGTTCTCGGCGTACTCCGTGACCGGGATGCCGAACTGATCGGCCATCGCCTGCAGGAGCATGCCGTTGCCGGCGCTGCAGCTGTTCGACAGCTTGAAGTTCTGGATGTCCCCGTTCTTCATGAACAGGACCTTGATGTCCTGCCCGCCGATGTCGCAGATCACGTCGACGTCGCCGAAGTAGTGCACCGCGCTCATCATGTGCGCGACGGTCTCGACCACGTTCACGTCCGCGAGCACCGTCTCGTCGAGCACGTCCGCCGCGTAGCCGGTCGCGCCGAAGCCGAGACATTCGAGCTTCGCGCCCTGGACCTCGACCTGATCGATGAGCTTCTTGACGAGCTCCTTCGTGTCCTGGAGCGGGTTGCCCTTGGAGAGTTGGTACGCCTTGCAGAGGAGCTCGCCGTCCTCGCCGATCAAGACCGCCTTCGAGGAGGTCGAGCCGCCGTCGAGCCCGATCACGGCGCGCACGGTCTGTCCGGGCGTAAAGCTTGCCGGCGTAAACTTCGGGATCTTGTAGGTGTCGACGAAGGTGTCGGT
>JAEZYO010000671.1 GCA_023419055.1 Pseudomonadota bacterium
GCGCTGCTCCTGGGTGGTCGGCGTGGCCGGGAATCACGACCTCTTCGGCTCCGAGGAGGATCTCCGCGGCTTCACGGCTCGACCGAACATTCACCTCCTCGACGGTGAAACGGCGGAGCTCGGAAGCACGCGCTTCGGCGGGGTCGGTTACGTCATCGGAGACCCTGGCAAGACCGGGCGCCGCGATCGCGACGACTACCTGGCCGCGCTGAGCCTCGTCCTCGAGCAAAGGCCGGAGATCCTCGTCCTCCATTCTGGCCCGCCTGGTGACACGACACAGCGAGGCAGCGCCGAGATCCTCGACGCCTTGTCGAGCGCTCCTCCAGCGCTCGTCATCTGCGGGCATTGTCACTGGGATTCGCCGCTACACGAGCTCGACAACGGCTCGCAGATCCTCAACGTCGACGGTCGAGGCGTGCTCCTCTCCCGATAGCGTTACAGAAGAGCCTTACAGAAGGGGGAGGGCGCCGGTGATGGCGTCGACGTCTTCCACCCACGCCGGGCCGACGGCGCAGCACGTCTTCGTGGGCACTCCGTGGAACTCGGTTTGTCCCGCGTCCGTGATGAGCGCCACCGGAACTCCGGCGAGCTTTGCCCGCTCGACGACGGCGAGGAGGGCTTCTTCCGAGTCGACGGAGACGCACACCTTCGTGAAGCGCCCCGTGAGCCACGCCGCCATCGGCTCGGTCATCGTGATCGCGTACGTCGTTCGCGCCTCGTCCGCCGCGCCTGCCTGAAGAATGACGCGCATCGAGGCGTGCGCCCCCTGGGCGATCATCTTCCCCTTGCGCATGTTGAGGTCCTTCCTCATCACGATCACCTGCTTGGCGCTTCGGGGCTCCATGCCGCGAGGGTAGCCGAAACGGTGGACCTCTAGAGCCCGTTATCTACGGGCACCGGCGTCAAACCTTCGCCCGTACCGAGCGAGCCATCGCAATCGTCGAGCCCCTTCTCGCACGCATCGATGTCGACGCACCGCGAGCACGGCGCGGCCGAGCAGGAGCGCATGCGTCGCGAGACGCTGCTCGATCAGCTGCGCCAGGCGATCGAGAGCAAGCAGGAAGAGCCGTGGAGCGAGACGCCCTGGAAAGCGTCTTGCAGAAGCTCTGCGCCAAGCGGGCGTTCGAAGCGCCTTCCGGCGGTAACGCGGGCGGTTGGGTTTCTCGACTCTTCGAGAAACCGCCGAAGGGCTGAGCGTCTTCGCGCCGTCGCGGTATGCTCGCCGCCCGATGCTCCGCCGCGGTGACAAGTTCGAGCGCTACACGATCGAGGAACTGCTCGGGCATGGCGGCATGGGCCATGTCTATCGCGCCGAAGATCCGCGGCTCGGCCGGCGCGTGGCGCTGAAGGTCATCTCCGAGGGTGTGTCGACGCCCGACGTGAAGGCGCGGCTCGTCCGCGAAGCGCGCGCTGCGGCCGCGCTCGACCACCCGAACGCGGTCGCGGTGTTCGACGTCGGCGACGACGAGGACACGCAGTACATCGTGATGGAGCTCGTGGACGGTCGCACACTCCGGAGCGCCATCGGCGAGGCTTCCGCGCTGGAAGAGCGCCTTTCTTGGCTCGCCGACGTGGGCCGCGCCCTCTCGGCGGCGCACCAAAAGGGGCTCGTGCACCGCGACGTGAAGCCGGAGAACGTGATGATCCGGAAAGACGGGGTGGTAAAGGTGCTCGATTTCGGCATCGCTCGGCGCGAGAGCACCCCTGTGGATCCCGGCGCTCCCACGCAGGCGAGCTTGCCGACGCTGACGGTCGAGGGCGTGAAGCTCGGCACGCCGCTCTACATGGCGCCCGAGCAGATCCGCGGCGACCTCGTCGACGGTCGCGCGGATCAGTTCGCGTGGGGCGTGGTCGCGTACGAGCTCCTCACCGGCCGCTTGCCGTGGCGTGGTTCGGATGCGCTCGCGGCGATGGCGTCGGTGCTCACGGATCCGGTGGAGCGAAAGGCGCTCGACGCGGCGTCGGTGCCGCGCGCGGTGCAGGACGTGCTCTTGCGCGCCATGTCCAAGCGGCCCGAGGCTCGCTTCGAGTCGATGAACGAGGCCGTCTCGGCGTTGGAAGCGGCTGCACGCGGTCAGGCGCCGAGCGTCACCCAAGCGCAGCTCTTCTCCACGAGCGAAGTGCAAGAGGTCCTCTCGCTCGCGCTCGAACGGCAAGCGCAAGGCTCGCCCAAGCTCGGCTTCGACGATCTCATCGCCGTCGCCGAAGAAGTCGGCATCGACACCGCATCGCTCCGTGCGGCCACCCGCGAGGTCCGTCAGACTTCGATCGATACCGCCAAACGCGACGCCTGGGTCCGCCGCCAGCGCCGCGACCTCGCGCGGCACGCGGGCGTTTACGCCATCGTCAACGCTGCCATCCTGGTGCTCGGGCTGGTGCTGCTGTCCTTCACGCCCTGGTGGATCTGGTTCATTCCGCTGCTCGGCTGGGGCGTCGGGCTCGCCATTCACGCGCTGGTGGCGCTCACCGCCAACGAGGACGATCGGCGAGACCACGAGGAAGGCCTGCAAATGTGGCGCGAGGGCAAGCAGCGCAAGCACGAGCGGCGCCTGGCCGAGCTGCAACGCTCCGGTCGCCCGAAGCGGCTCGAAGCCGCGGAGAAGAAGCTTCGCGTCGCCGAGACAGGTCATGATCACGCCGTAGAGGACGACGAGGCCGAAGAGCGAGCTCGGCAGAGCCGACGTCGCCGCTGATCGAGCGCGTCGCGTCTGCGGCACGGCTGAACGACTGCACGCTATTTCCCGTGTTCCCAATCGCCCACCCAAGTTCCGGCGGGCATCGTCGGCTCCGAATCTTGCATTCACACGGATTGCCCGTCATCGTGAGATCGCGGTTGGCAAAGAAGGGCGCAAACAAAGGTTTCCCTTCTGAAACCATCATGGGCCAATCTGGCGGACGCTCAGTTTACCGTTCTTCTATTAACGCCCAGCGCCAGTCGGCATGGTAGATTCCGACATCATGTCTGCTGCGCCGCAATCGAGCCAGCCGTCGCAAGGGACTCTAGCCTCGGTGCTCGACCAGCTGCTCCCCGGCAGCGGTCGTGACGCCAAACACTTACGCTGGCCGCCTGACGCGTTCGGCCTGTGCGCCTACCTTCTGAAGCTTTCTGGTGGCTACGTCGAGGTCATTAGAGAGTGGCCGCCGAAGCGACGACTTCGCAGCCACGGGGGATCCACGGAGTGGACTGAATGGGTAAAGGACGTGGGCCGTCGTTGGCGCAAGGTATCAACTGACAGCCGGCGGCCAATGCCAGATGAGATAGAGGAACTCTGGGCCCTGGTCCTCAAAGAACGCCATAGTCAGCTTCAAAGATTAGGTGAGATGCGGGAGGTTCTCAGCCACCTTCTGCAGATCGTCGCGATGGCGGATGAAGCCTCGGCGGGCGCAGGCATCCCCCAGGCTGGCCCCAAGGACCCTTTCTGGCAGCGCTCATCCGAGCTGCTCGCCGGAATCAGCACCAACCAGCAGACCACGCTCAGCGCCAACCTTTCCATAGGCCATCTCCGCGTTCTTCCGAAGCAACACTCTCCCCGCGGTGGATTGACTCTTCGCTCGCTGACGCATCACCTGGCTCTTCACGTCGGCTCCGAAGTGATGCCGTTTTGGTACACGATTCCCCATGTCACACCTAACGAGAGCGTCAATCTCCTGATTGCTCCTTGGCCTCTGAAGCTTCGCCCGAGCCAGTTCAGAGCCGCGAAAGGAGCTCTGGACAACATGCCCGAAGGGTTCGGCTTCGCGGAATTCAAACTCGATGACGATCCGGAACAAGTTACTTCTTGGTTGCGCGCCTTGATGGAGGAAGCAACGGCGACCGCTGGACGAGTCAATGGCGTGGTGTTCCCAGAAGCCGCTCTATCGATGCGTGAGTACGAGCAGGTTCGAAGCCTCGTGCTCGCGCGGGATGCTTTCTTGATTGCGGGCGTGATGCGACCCCCGAAGCGACGGAAGGAGCCCTGCTCGAACCTCATCATGTTCGATGCCAGGCATGGCATTGGAGTCGATACGCACATTGAGCAGAGCAAACACCATAGGTGGCGATTGGACCGGCCACAGATCGAAATGTATGGTCTCGGAGGCACCCTCGATCCCGCCAAGGACTGGTGGGAACACATCGCACTCGGACCGCGCGAGGTGCACTTTGTCTCTCTCAACGAGCAGCTTTCCCTGTGCTGCCTCGTGTGCGAGGACCTGGCGCGCCAAGATCCAGTCGCTGAATTGGTCCGAAGCGTAGGCCCTAACCTCGTGGTGGCGCTCCTGATGGATGCACCGCAACTCGGCGTACGCTGGCCAGCCCGGTATGCGACCGTGTTGGCCGATGACCCAGGCTCGTCGGTCCTAACGGTTACAAGTGCCGGGATGGTCGACCTGACGAGGCCTCCACGTTCCGCAAGAGCATCGCGCTCTGTCGGTCTGTGGAAAGACGCACGCTCGGATTTCGTCGAACTGGAGCTACCGCAAGGAGCAAGCGGTCTCGTTCTAAGTCTTTGCACGGAGATCGTGGAGGAGTGGACGGCCGATGGTCGCACCGACAAGGGGGTAACGGGATACCCTCGGCTGGGAGGTGTCCATGCCGTGTGGTCGCCTCCGGTCACACGTGAGCGCAAACGCCGCAGATCTACGCGGAACTAAGGGTTCATCGATACGAGTAAGTTGACTGTGGGCGGAGCTCGCCGTAATTTTTCCTGGATGAAGGCGTTGTCTGGTCGTGAAGCTAGCGTGCTCGCGCTCCTCGCCCAAAATCCTCGAATGGCCGAACCCGCTAAGAAGCGCGTTCTGAAGCAACTCAACGGCCAGGCGTTGACGATCGCGAAAGTTATCGTCGGCGACGAGAAGCGGGCTACCGGCAACGTCAAGGCTGCTGCCGAAGGGTTCAACACCTGGGCGAGGCGCCTATCTACCACCGGTGGCGGCTGAGGGGTCGGCCGTTGGGGGGCATCAGAAGCTGCCACCAACAACTGCCGACGGGTCGTGATTTGTGCCGCTTGAGGCCGCCGGTGCTTCGGCCACCTGCCTAGCTCGACGTCGTGTTTGTGCCCAGCGAGTAGTTGAACCACCGGGGCGGGTTCAACTCTCCCGCTCGGCTGGTTAAATGCCAAAGCTGCCCAATGGCGTGGAGTGCGTGGCTTCCTCTCCGGCGCAGTTGCTGCTTGCCCGTCGACAGCACCGACCTCGCCGCTAGAGTTTGCCGCTGTGCGCGCCCGCCTTGAGGAGCGCGCTCAGGATCCCGAGGATGGCGGTGTCGCCCACCGGGCGCCAGACCTCGACCGTTCCGGACTTGGCCTGAACCACCATCCCTTCCGGGTAGCCGCAGTTGTCGCTGTTCGGAACGCTGACGCGCACCGTCGGCGCGATGGTCATGCCGAGAGCGGTGCCTTCTAGCAGCCCGAGCGTGTAGCTCGAGGAGAGCCGATCGGCGGGGATGACGATCTCGAACGTCATGAGCGCGGTGACCCATCAGCGACGGCGGGATGATTTTGGGGGTAGCGGGATGCAGGATCGGTCGCAACACGGAGGTTGCGATTGGCAAACGGACGGAAGATCGCGGATGAGCGCGAGGCGGTTCAGTGCCTTCGGGCGGCGGAGCGCGCTGGGCTGAGC
>JAEZYO010000768.1 GCA_023419055.1 Pseudomonadota bacterium
GCTCAGCATCGAGACCCGCAACGCGACGCTCGATCCGAGCCTCGGCCCGGTGCCCGCCGGGATCCCGCCTGGTGACTACGTGATGCTCGCCGTGAGCGATACCGGCGTCGGCATGGACCCGACGACGAAGGCGCGTGTATTCGAGCCGTTTTTTACGACCAAAGAGCCCGGTAGAGGTACCGGACTCGGTCTGGCCATCGTGCACGGCGTCGTCGCCCAGAGCGGGGGCCACGTCGAGGTCGAGAGCGAGCTCGGGCACGGCGCGTCGTTCAAGATCTACCTACCCGCCGTCACCGAGAGGCTCGGAGTCGGAAGGTCCTTCGGCAACATTGGCGCGGCGCCCCCCGGCCGCGAGACGATCCTCGTGGTCGAGGACGAGGCCGCGGTGAGAAAGCTGGTCAGCAGCATCCTTTCGTCCTGCGGTTACACCATCCTCGAAGCAGCGAACGGGCAGGACGCCCTTCGCGTCGCCGAAGGCCACGCCGGCTCGATCGAGCTCCTGGTGTCCGACGTCGTCATGCCGCAGCTGGGGGGCCGGCAGCTCGCCGAGCAGCTGACCGCCGTGAAGCCGGGGCTGAAGGTCCTGCTCATGTCCGGGTACGCCGACGCGGCCGTCGTGCGGCAAGGGGCCGTGAAGATGGAGCACGCCTTCTTGCAGAAACCGTTCACCCCTGCCGTGCTCGCGCAGAAGGTGCGAGACGTGCTCGATCAGAAGCACTGACCGAAATTTCTAACCCGTTGGGAAGGAGGCGTCGCTCGGTGAGGGCGGAGGTGCTGCCGGGGAGCACCGCGTTGTGCCAGCGGAGGGGCGCTGCTGTGCCATTTCAGGATCCCGATGTCGGACGGCCGTCCCCCACTTGGCCTCTATTTCCCCGTGATTCGATGGGCACGCGGGTTGCTCCAGCGCACCGGCCCCTCCGCCTTTCATCCACCGCCATGATCTCCTCCATCGACCCCGGTTCGCATCGATCCCCCCGCCGCGCCGGTCCTCTGACCGGTGTGTTTCTCCTTTCAGTGCCCTTGCTGGTCTCGCTCGCCTGTTCCGACGACATCACCAACCAGTACATCACGAACCAGTACGGCGACGCGGGCGCTGACTCCGCTGGCGGGGAGAGCGGTGCCGGGGGAGAGGGCACCCGGTATCCCGGCGCTCCCGAGGCGGACACGGAGGTCGCCGAGCATTCACCCGACGTGTTTGGCTCCGTCGGCATCCGCTACTGGTTCGCTGTCTCCGACGAACAACTCGAGGAGATGAACGAGGGGCTCGATCAGGGGGGGCCCATCGTCGAGCAGGTTGGAGACATCTACGTCCCGGGAGGCTCGGTCGCGGGCAACTATGCCGACCACCTCTGGGTGACCACGCCCGGCCGCAACGGGAAGACGGCGGACTACGGCAAGGTCGAGGTGAAGATCGTCGGGCAGTCGACGCTCCGCCCCTGGAGTCGACGCAGCATCCCCAATCTCAACGTCGACTTCGACGAGTTCGTGGAGGACCAGGAGATCGGCGGGTTCGAGCACCTGCGCTTCAACAACGCGCAGGTCGGCAGCATCTTCCGGGAGCGCGTCACGCTCGAGCTCTACTCGCGCTTGAAATACCCGGCGCCGCGCGCAACGTACGGTTGGGTCTCGAGCAACGTGTGGGGCGCCGGCGTGGCCGTGCCCTACGTCGTGGTGGAGCGCTACAAGCGGACGTTCTGCGAGCGCTGGGAGGACGAGATCGGCGGAGGCTGCGCCAACATCTGGGAGTTCGTCGGTGACTTCGCCCAGAGCGACGGCATCCCGGGAGGGCCGGGCGTGCTCGGGAGCGTGTTCGACGACCCGAACGTCTGCGAGTTCAGCGAGTGCGACGACGCGCGCGGCCGGAAGCTGGAAGCTACCGTGAAGGAAACCCCGCTGGGTGACGGCTTCAAGAAGGCGCTGAGCAAGTGGATTCACTGGCCCTCGTTCCATCGCTTTCAGTGCCTCTCTTGGGTGCTCGCGACGGGAGACGACGCCCTGCACAACATGAACAACGTGGTGCTGATGGAGCGGGGTGACGGGCTTTTCCAGTACCTGCCGTATTCCGTGGACATCAGCTTGGGCCAGGAGTGGTACCCGACCGTGCCCCTGCCGGGCTCGAACTCCATCGCTCGCGGCTGTCAGAGCGACGCCGCTTGCTGGGCGGATACCATCGCGGCCTGCGAAGATCTCATCGCCGAATTCGAAGATCTCGACCCCCAGGGCCTGCTCGACGGCGTGCATGAGGAGCTCGCGAGTCAGGGCATGCTCCGCCCGGGTGACGAAGAGCGCTATCAGGCCCTGCGTGACTGGTTCGAGGAGCGGCTCTCCAACCTACCCGCCGAGCTCGAGGACAATCGCGAGCAGCCGCTGGTTTGCCAGGATGGCCAGGTGGATTGCGGGGGCTACTGCGACTACTACGAGAACTGCGGGAACAACTGCGAGCCTCCGCTCGCCCTCGAGGCGGCAGGCGCAGGCGGCGCGGATGGCGCGGGCGGCGGCGGCGGAGAGGCCGGCAGCGATGGCGGCGTTTGCACGCCGATCGAGCACTATGGCCTTCTAGAGTAGGTAGCGCCATGAGAGCTCGAGCACTCGCGAGATGGGAACGTGCGGCGGCCCTCGTCGGGCTCATCTGCGCCCTGGGTTGTGGCACCGAAGATCCGGGAGCCAACGACCAGCCGGGCGCCGGCGGTGCGGGCGGAGCACCCAGTGACGGCGGAGCCGGCCCCGAGCTCCCGACTGGACGGCTCTTGCCGTTCGCGACGGGTAACGCGTGGGAATACCGCGTCACTCAAGACGGCGCCGTCACGGAGAAGACGACGACCGTCGGCGACTTCGGGCTGGTCGGCGGTGAGGGGCCGTTCGCGGAGCTCGAAGCGTTTCACGTCGTGACCAAGAAGGGGGCCAACCTCGCGGATCGCACGGAGAGCTGGCAGGCGCCGGACCCAGACGCGCCGGAACGCGTCGTCCGTTTCCGCGAGCTTTCCTTCGGCGCGCAGAGCGGGGATCTCCAGCTGGAAGAGCACTGGGATCCCGCCAAGCTCCACGTCGACGGCAGCGCCGAGCGGATCTTCAGCGGCAGCACCTGGAACGAGTCCTATGAGGAGACCAAGCTCGAGGTAGGACGCACCGCGCTCCGGCACACGGTCACCGAAACCTGGACCGTGATCTCGGACGACGAAGCCGTGAGCGTTCCGGCGGGCGACTTCGAGCACGCCGTTCACCTGCGCAAGACCACGAACGGCAAGTCGAAGGACTACTGGTACCTGCGCGGGGTGGGAAAGCTCAAGGAGGTCGGGACGCAGACGGAGGAGCTTACGGACTACACGATCGCCGAAGACCCGCCGTAGCTGCTTCGGGACTCGTCAGCTCGGCGCTGGATCCACGCGGTCAGCGCCGCTGCCTGGCGGTTCACCCAGAAACTCGACCCACGCTCGCCTCATGCACGGGTAGTGCTTTGCTGCTTCGGCGAGCGCCAGGAACGCCTGGAGGTTCTTGTCGAAGCGCGCGCGCAGGCCGAGGTCCAGGATGTCGTCTCCCTCGAAGGCCTCGTGCGCCGCCGCGAGCGAGAACATGTCCGGGAACACGCGGGCCCCGAGGTGTTCGAGCGGTATCCGGAGGGCCCACAAGCCCCGGTTGCCCCCGGCGAGGGACGGGGAAGCGGAGAGCAGGAGCCCATGCCGACCGTCGAACGGCTGCGGGCGGAAGCGCGAGGTCCAGTCGATCAGGTTCTTGATCGTTCCGGGCATCGAGCCGTTGTACTCGGGAGAAGACAGGATGAACGCGTCGCTCTCCGAGAGCCTTCGCCGGAACTCCACCGCCCCGGGCGGGATCCCGTCCTCGGCCTCGATATCACCGTCATAGAGCGGGACGTCGAAGTCACGCATCGAGGCGTGGTCCACCGCCGCCCCAGCTTGCTCCGCCAGGCGCGCTGCTAGCGCCGCGAGCTTGTGATTGAGCGAATCTCTGCGCGTCGACGCCGCGAAGACGAGCACTTTGAGCTTCGAAGCCGGGCCGGGAGCCATCTGTCACCTCTCTTCCGTCATCCCTGGACGGACTGTGCCGGTATGCCTCATACGAGCCGCGTTCGGACGTCGACCTCGGAGGTGAGCGTCCGGTGGACAGGGCACTTGCTCGCGATCTCGAGCAGGCGCGCCCGCTGCTCTTCCGAGAGGTCCCCGTGGAGCTCGATGTCGCGCTCGATCCGATCGAGCATGCCGACTTTCGTCTCGCAATTTTCGCAGTCGGCCGCGTGCACCTTGGTGTGCCGGAGCTTCACGGTTACGCCCTCGAGCGGCCAATGCTTGCGGCGCGCGTAGAGCGACAGGGTCATCGACGTACACGCGCCGAGCGCTGAAATGAGGAGCTCGTACGGGGTCGGGCCGGCGTCCGTGCCGCCCACCGCGCGCGGTTCATCCGCCGTCAGCACGTGGCTTCCCACCTCGATCCTCTGGGCGAAGCGGTTCGCGCTCGCGCGAACGATCGTCTCCCGAGGCTCTTCTCCGCCTCGCGCTCTTCCGGACGGGCCTCCCAGCTCCTCGCTCATCGCGCGCCCTCTCTCGGCCAGCTCTCCTCATCTCCCAAGGTGAGGCCACGTGCGCCGAATGCCACGTCCTATCGCAAGAGAGAGGGAGAATTAGGGGCGACCGCGCGAGGCGTCTCGCCACACGTCGCCGTGACGTGCGAGTGAGCGCGCGACGAACCGGCGCCGAGCACTAGCGAGCACCGTCCGGGCCTACGGGGGGGAGGGGAAGCCCGGACGGCACTCGGGTCGAGTACTGGCAGGACCCGACGTGAATGGCAACGGGTTTCAAGTCCGCGCGTCATTCGGCGCGGTGGTAACCCCTTTGGGTGGTCTCCGTGAACGCGTCGGCCCGCGGGCTCGCGAACGTGCGGGTGCTCGGTACGAGCTCCGAGCTACCGCCGAAATGACGCGAGCGCCGGGTTCGGAGAACGGCTCATCGTCACTGCTCGAGAGGCGGAGCAGGTGACAGGTCCGGTGGCGGCCCCCACGGCTTGGCATCGGATCGGTAGACTCTCCAGAGCACGCCGCTGCCGGGATACGGATGCGCCAAGGGTCCTGCGCCCGCAGGAAATGCTGCCAGCCCGCCGAAGTCGACGACGTAGAGCGTGCTTCCGTCGGGTGAGAACTTCACGTCCACGGGGCGGCGTGGCCCAGGGGTGACCGTGTGCTCGTAGCCAGCTTGCCCGAGCGCCTCCGCACGAAGACCGAAGAAGCGCACCGGCTCTGCGCTGCTCGTCAAATCGAGGCGGGCCACTTGGTAACCCGCGTTCGTACTCTTCGGGTTGTTGATGGGCGCTGCACCTCCGATCTCGCCGAAGAACATCTGACCCTCGAACCCGAAGGCGCCGCTCTTACCGAAGTCGATCTTGGTCGCGGCCGAGTGAGGTGGAAGCCGCCGGACGGGCTTCTCCACCGGCGGGTGCTCCTTCATGAGAAACGTCGGCTGAAGCCCTCGCGACGACCGAAACTGTGGGTCTGTCACCGGCACGCCTCCGGCGAAGTCTGGAAAGCCGTAGAACGCCCCTTGCTTGATGAGCCAGATGCAGTCGGGCGCATTGGCGATCGGCCGTGAACCTCGCTCATCGTAACCGTTCTCGGTCGCATACAAACGCCCGTCCGGTGCGAACGCCACGCCGAACGGATTGCGCAGACCCCAGGCAAACACCTCGAGTCCAGTTCCGTCGGGGTTCACGCGCAGGATGGTTCCGTTGGCCTTGACTTGACCCTTGACCTTGCCGTTCGTCTTACCAAACGGCTGAAAGGGCCCGGTTTTCACCAGCAGGGGCTCGCTCGGGGACACGAGGTGCTCCGTCGCAGCGCTGAAGCTCACGAGCTCGCCCTGGCGCGCGAGGACGGTGAGCGGATCCGGAGTGGTGTAGCTCACGTCGGCGAGCTCGAGATCGCGTGCGGGAATGTCGTGTAGGTCCGGATAAAACAAGAGCCAAAGAAATGGAGAGACGTTGTCCAGACCGACGACGCCGGAGTTCGTGACCGTCCCCATGCCGAAGTACAGCTTGCCGTCAGGCCCGATGGCGAGCTGGTTGTTCTGATGGTCGCCTTGAGCGGGGAGGTCCGTTACGAGGTCGCGCAGCCCGGAACCCTCGAGCACGGATACCTTGCCGCGGTGTGAGATGTAGAGCTTGCCCTTGTCCCACAAAAGATCCGTGACGGGCCCGCTGAGTTGGTCCGCCACCCTGCTGATCTTCCCCGCGGGGCTGACGCGGAGCACGCGCGCGAGCGCGACGGGATCACCGTACGAGTAGCCAGCTTCCGCCACGTACAGGTTGCCCTTGTCGTCGAACTCCACGCTCGTCGGATAAACGAGATCGAGGAGCGCCACCTCGACCTTGTATCCGCTCGGCACGTCCGCAGCCGCGGCGTCCGGCGGTGGTACCGCAGGAAATACCTTCGGCGCGATGGCTTGCGGTAGCCGCGTTTCGTCCTCGGGTCGGCGCGGCGTGGCTCGTTCGCTCGCCGGCTCGACTCCGCCCTCCGGCACTTTGAGCTTCCCCGCGCAGGCGATGCCACTCGCCAAGATTGCACCCGTGAGCCCGATCAGCACGCGACGTCCCTGCGACATGGTCGTTTCTCCCTCCTCGCGACGAGCGAGCTCTGGCGACTATGCGAGTCTGACCGCGTTGATTCAAGCAAAGAGCGGGTGAGGAGATTCGCCTAGCGCGCTGTCTCGAATTCGACGGCGCGATCACCGGAGTAGCGACGAGTCTGGGTACTGTCGCTCACTGTCGAACGAGTCGAGGACTCGTCAAGGCGCTCACCCGGGACGGAGGAGAACGAGCCCGCATCCTACGCTCGCGTTTTCAGGAAGCTTCCCCGCCGCTCTGCTTAGCATCTTCTTAGGAACTCCCTAGGGAACTCTTAGCTTTTCCGCTTTCGCGCCTGGAGCAGAGTGTCTTCAGTCGGTACGAGGCCGACGCTTCGAAAGAAACCAGGAAGAAAGCCGATGAATCCGCTTCGATTTTCCGCGTACTTGCTCACCGCCTTCGCTCTCGCCGCCTGCTCGGGCTCGGACTCGAACCCACCCGCGAGCGACCCGCCGCCCGCCGATGAGCCGGACGACGAGCCGCCGGTCGACGAGCCGACCTTCGAGCTTTCTCTCTCCGTGGACAAGCTGCCGGTGCTGCAGGGGACGAGCGAAACCCTCGAGGTGACGGTCAAGCGCAAGAACGGCTTCACCGGCGCCGTCACGCTGGCCGAAGCCGGGCTCCCGAAAGGGGCGGGGCTCGAGCCGGTCA
>JAEZYO010000783.1 GCA_023419055.1 Pseudomonadota bacterium
GTGTCGTTCGTGGCCGCGCGCCAGCCGAGCAGGTTCACGTCGCCCGCGTCCCAGTCCTTCATCATGGTCGAGCTGAAGACGCCCGTGATGATGTCGTCCTGGTGCTTCTTGAAGAGCGGACGCAAGATGCCGCGGAGCTCCTCGGCGAGCTCGAAGGCCTTGATCTTCGCCGGGTTGCTGAGGCGATCCATCATCAGGGTGATGCCGCCCTGCTTGAGCGCCTCGGTGATCGTCTCCCAGCCGAACTGCACGAGCTTGCTCGCGTAGCCGCGCTCGATGCCGTTCGCGACCATGTGGTCGAAGCAGAGCAGCGAGCCCGTCTGGAGCATGCCGCACAGGATCGTCTGCTCGCCCATCAAGTCGCTCTTCACCTCGGCGACGAAGCTCGACTCGAGCACGCCCGCGCGGTCACCGCCCGTGGCCGCCGCGTAGGCCTTGGCGATCTCGAGGCCGTCGCCGTTCGGATCGTTCTCGCGATGCACGGCGATCAGGGTCGGCACGCCGAAGCCGCGCTTGTACTCCTCGCGCACCTCGGTGCCCGGGCACTTCGGGGCCACCATGACCACGGTCAGATCCTTGCGGATCGCCTGGCCCTCTTCGACGATGTTGAAGCCGTGGCTGTAAGCGAGCGTCGCGCCCTTCTTCATCAGCGGCATCACCTTCGACACCACGTCGGCGTGCTGCTTGTCGGGCGCCAGGTTACAGACCAGGTCCGCCGTCGGGATGAGCTCCTCGTAGGTGCCGACCTTGAAGCCGTTGCTGGTCGCGTTCGTGTAGCTCGCGCGCTTCTGCTCGATGGCGTCCTTGCGGAGCGCGTAGCTCACGTCGAGGCCCGAGTCGCGCATGTTGAGGCCCTGGTTCAGGCCCTGCGCGCCACAGCCGACGATGACCACCTTCTTCCCTCGCAGCTTCTCGACGCCGTTGAACTCGCTCCGCTCCATGAAGCGGCACTGGCCGAGCTGCGAAAGCTTCTCTGCCATCGTGAGGGTGTTGAAATAGTTCTGACGAGACATGGGTAACTCTCTCTCGGTGGTCCGACGCCTTCGTGGCGTGCTCGGGCTTGCAGCCTAGCTCGCCGGAAGGGTCCCCTCAATGTTGCGCTTGGCCCCATTATCGACACTCTTCGTTGCAGAAAACGCAACAATCGAGCCCTGGGGCCCAGCCGCACTCCGGCGCCCATTGGCGCAGGATCAGCGCGGGATCAGCCCTCTTCCGGGCCTTTTGAGGGGGATGGCGGAAGCTCGAGCTCGTCATGAACGGCGGCGTCCGGCAGCCAGGCCGCCCCTCGCCAGCAGGGGCGCGACCGATGCGCTCCGCTGGCTCTTGCGGCTCGCGGAGTTCGAGTCGACGCAGGAGCTCTTCGAAAGTTTGGTCCCTTCGTTCGACCCGGTGCTCTTGCTCTTCGATCTCGCGGTATCAACGGCTTCTGATTCTTGGGTGGAGTTCTGTTCGGCCTTTCTGCCCTCATCGCTTGGCTCGCGGGCTACCGGCGGGCGCGACCACTCGAGGATTGAGCGCGAAGAGGCCAGGCCGCCGCACGCCTTCGTTGTGACGAGCTCGAGGTTCCGCCGCCAAACCAGCCCGAAAGGCGCGGCGGAGAGGCGATGAAGATGACGCGCGCGCGGCTGCGTCCGTCCGGTCGCGGCGAATGCTCGACGCGTACGGGCCGTGTCGGATCAGCGCCCTCTTGCGCGCTCGATCGCCGAGAGCAGCTGTCGACTGTCGAAAGGCTTTTGGAGCATGCCCTGCACGAGATCCGGGTCGAGGCCCCGCTCGCGCGCGGCGCCGAGATCGCCGGAGCACAGCACGACAGGTACCGTGACGCCCGCGACGCGGAGACGCCGCACGACGTCCACGCCGTCGAGGTCGGGCAGGATCATATCGAGGAGCACCACGTCGGGCGAGGCGCGCTCGATGGCGTCGATGCCTTCCAGGCCGTTCGCTGCGGCTTCCACCGTGAAACCGTGACGCGAAAGGAGGTGGCGCACGAGCGAGCGAACGAGCGGCTCGTCGTCGACCACGAGCACGCTGCAGGGCTGCGGCACCGTCGCCGCGGGCGGCAGGGACGCCGGACGGCGCTCGGTCGCCGGGAGGAGCACCGAGAAGGTGCTGCCGAGTCCGGGAGCGCTCTCGACCAGGATCGCGCCGCCGTGCGCCTTGACGATGCCGAGACACGAGCCGAGCCCGAGCCCGTGACCGCGGGCTTTCGTGGAGTAGAACGGCTCGAAGATGCGCTTTTGGGTCGCCTCATCCATCCCGGCACCCGAGTCGCGCACCGCGACCACCACCCACTCTCCGCGCCGCACGGGAGCTCCGAGGGACTGGCTCCAGCGCTCGCCCGGCTCCTGCACTCGCTCGGTCCTCACCGAGATCCTGCCGGGCTTGCCTTCGAGCGCGTCACTCGCGTTGGTGAGCAGGTTCATGAACACCTGCATCAGGGCGGAGCGCTCACCGAGCACGACGCTGTTCGGCGCGAAGTCGAGCTCGACGGAGGCCTTCTTGGAGAGCGCGGCGTCGAGGAGAGCTCGGAGCTCCTGCCAGAGCTCGCCGAGATCCACCGGCTCGGTCGTGGTCAGGCTGCGCCGCCCCGCGTAAGCGAGCATCTGCTTGGTGAGGCTCGCGGCGCGCTGGCCCGCCGTGCGAATGGCCTCTGCCTGCGCGCGGTGGGCCGGATCTTTCAGGGTAGCGAGCAGGACCTCCGCGCCGCCCAGCACGCCGACGAGCAGGTTATTGAAGTCGTGGGCGATCCCGCTCGCGAGCACGCCGAGGCTCTCGAGTCGCTGGCTGCGCTCGACCTGGAGCTCGAGCTTTCGGCGCTCGTCCTCCTTTCGCCGTGCTTCCCTGAGATCGCGGATGGCGGCGACGCGGACCGGCTCACCGTCGAGGGTGGACTCGACCGGGACGATCATCACCGGCACGAGCTCCCCGCCCGCCGCGATGGCCTCCCCTTCGTACGCGCCCCGCGTCCGCTCCTGGATGCGCTGCAGCACCTCGTCCCGCGAGGCCGGCGCGACCAACTCCAGCACCGGCCTGCCGAGCAGCTTCTCGCGCGGGAGGCCGAGAAAGCGTTCGAGGCTCTCGCTCACGTCGACCAGGATTCCGTTCTTCATGGTCGCGACGCCGTCGAAGGTGGCTTCGAGGAGGCTCTTGAGTCGCGCCTCACTCTCGCGCAGCATCGCGGCCGTGCGCTCCCGCTCCGTGACGTCTCGCACAGCCACGACGCGGACGGGCCTGTCCCCGAGGTGCGTCTGCTTGGTGCAAAACTCGGCTCGCAGGCGCGTGCCGTCCTTGCGCACGCAGGTCACGAGGAACTCGCCCTCGATCTTCCGCCGGATGCGCTCCTGGACGACCGGGAAGTCCTCGGGCGCGATCACGCGGCCCATGTGGCCCGGCGAGAAGATCTCCGCGCGGCTGTAGCCGATCATCTCGCAGAGGCGCTCGTTGCAGTCCAGGACGACTCCCTCTTCTTGAATGAGAATGCCTTCGAATGACGCGGCCTGCAGCAGGTCCAGTCGCTCGCTGACCTCTCGGGCCTCTTCGTCTTCCCGCGAGCGCGCGAGCGCTGCTCCGAGCAGATGACCAAGGAGCGTTCGGGTGCGCAATTCAGGGGGATCGACCCCCGGCGCGGCCACGAGGCGCAGGCTCCCCTCACGCCGCTCGATTTCGAGCCAAGCCTTGCCGGCGCCTTCTGGCTCGGCGAGCCCGCGCGCCCGGAGTACCTTGCCGCCGCGTCCAAGGACGCGCAGGGAGATTCGCCGTCGAGCGCAGCGATGACCGTCTCCACGAGGTCGGCGTCCCCGTCCGTTTTCGCTGCGCCCACTGACATGGCGCTTCACCCTAACACGGTAGCCCCGCTGGTGCCGCCTTCCCTGGCGAAGAGGCGCGGTGAGGCAGCGCCAAATTCAAGGTGCTGCCTCGGCGGCCCACGCTACTCGCGAATGAGCTTCGCTACGAAGGAGTTGTAGTGCGTCATGTCCGGAGCGTCGTCCCCATCGTGTCGACGAGTGCCGGTGAGCCAGATGTCGCCCGCGCCGTCCGAGGCGATCCCGAAGGGGTATTCGCGGTTCCAAACGCCGAATTGCTCGATCCAGAGAGTGCTCCCGTCGTCGCCGTCGAGTTCGAGCGCGTAACCGCCGCCGACGACCCCCTCTTCGTCGAGGTCCGCATTGGTGAACCCAGAGAGCAGCACCGTCCCCTGGGGAGTCACCGCCAAGCTGAGGATTTGCGCCTCGAGCGTCGCCGACTCCACCGCCTCGACCCACAGACGCGTGCCGTCGACCCCGTCCATTTTCATCACCGCAGGGCCGCCGTCGTAGAAGCCGGCTACGAAGATGTCTTCACCGTCGACCGCGACGAGCTGGGCACTATCGGAATCGTGGTGACCCAGTCGACGTGTCCAGAGCTCGGCGCCGGTCGCCCCCGACAGCTTGCGCACGGTGAACCTTCCGACACCTTCCGGCTCGACTACCGGGACGTTGGCACTGCTGGCGACGAAGACGTCGCCTGTCGAGTTGGCAGCAATTCCTGCGCCACCACCCGGTCCGAACTGGGTCTGCCAGAGGACCGAGCCGTCCGTGCCGGCCAGCTTGAAGGCGAACGTGTCGGTGGCACCGGGCAACGACTTTGCACCAGCGAGCGCGCCCTGGGTATAGCCAGCGACGAGAACACTGCCGTCGGGCGCGATCGAGACGGAGGTAGCCGCCTCCATGGAGGTAGTTCCCACGCTCTTGGTCCAAGCGGGGGCTCCATCGGCGGCGGCGAGCTTCCTCACGTATACATCTCCGAGGCCGAGGTGTGCACCGCCACCGACGTCGCTGAACGCGTTGCCGGCTGCGTAAACGTTACCCGACGAGTCCGCGTCGAGGCACAGCACTTGATTCACCGAGCTCGCGCCGAACAGGCGCTCCCACACGATGTCCCCCTGGGCGCTGTCGATGCGACGAACGTAGGCAAACTCGGTGGAAGGCGACGAGCCGTCCTTTGGAGCCGTGTAGCCGCCGACGAAGGCGCCTCCGCCTCCAGGGACGAGCTCGAGCGCAAAGCTCTCCTCGGCACGGGTCGTCTTCCCATAGGTTCGATTCCAACCCTCGTGACAGACGCGATCGGTCGTGGTGCTCGGAGGAATGTCTTCGATGCCGCCACAATCGGTCCAGCTCTGGCATTGGGCGTTGGCCTTGGTGGAGTAACCGCCGACGCACTCCGAGCACGTGCGGTCCGCGGTCGGTGAAGGGGCATCCCAGACCTCCGTGCCGGGTGAGCAGTCGGTCCACGGTAGGCAGGCAAAGCTTTCGCTGCAGTAGGTCTCATTGGCGCAAGGGCCGCAAGCCACGCCGTGATCGATGCCGCACCCCATGTCCACGCAGGCGAGCGTGCACTGGCCGCCCGGCGAGCAGAACTCGGTGTCTTCACAGGTCCCGCAATTGACCCCCCTGATGGTTCCGCACTCGCGCTCACCGCAGACCCGTTCTCTGCACTCGCCTTCGATGCAGGGAGCGCAGACGCCGTCGTCGCACCGCCCCGAGCTACAGATAGCTCCCCACGCGCAGGCTTCACCCAGGGCGCGCAGCGAGCAACCCGTCGCGCACTGATAAGCGCCGACTGCGTCGGTGGGACAGCAGTGCCCACTCAGGCATCCCAGGTCGGCCTCGCAGCTCGAGCCATTGGCAACGGGATCGGGCACGCAGCGTCCATCGCTGCACCAATAGCCGGCCGCGCAGTCGTTCGAGCCCGAGCACGTGTCCAGGCACAGGCCCTCGACACAAGCGAAGCCTTCGCAATCCTGACCGGAGCTGATCGTGCATTCGGTCAGGACGCAATCGCCCTGGTCGCAGACACTCCCGGCGATGCAGTCATCCGAGCCCTGGCAACTGGTCAGGCAGGCGTTATCGCTGCAGACGAACGGGGCACAGGCGCCCTCCTCGTCCTGCTTGCATTCGACGGCCGTACACGAGTGCGCGATGCAGGCTTCGAGAACGGAGCACTCGGCGTCCATTTCGCAATGGCCCGCGCTTCGACAAGCCTTCTTACCGCTCTCCCCGGAGCGGTAGCAAGTCTGACCGGACTCGCAGTCGTCGTCCGAAGCGCACGGCCACTCCTCTGGTTGGTCTTGCGCCCGCAGGCACGCGCTCGGCCCCATGATCAGGACGAGCGAGACGGCTCGTCCGAGAACTCCCTTGCTCAGTAGCACAGTCGTACCCTCACCTGACTCGACCCCACGTCGAGACTTACCTTGGCCTTCTTGGTGCCTGCGGGTTCCTCGGGCAGGGCCGGAATCAGCGCATAAGACACGCCGAAGGAGGCTGCCCCGAGCCCCAGGGCGACCCAACCGATGTCGTTCCCCCATCGCAGCGTTTCGAACTCGCTCTTGGTCGTCGTTTCTTCGTCGTTCGCGGCGCTCGTCGCCACGATCGCGACGCCACCCGCGGCGGCGAGTCCGAGCCCGCCCCACTTCATGACTTTCACGTAGCCGGGAGTGAGCTCGTCGATGCGCCGCTCGCGCGCCTCGGCGCGAGCTCGCTCGGCTTCTTCTCGGAGCTCTCGGGCAGCCACCTCGCGACGCTCCATTTCAGCCATTTCTCGGAGGTCGCGCTGCTGCTTTGCGCGTCGTTCCTCTTCGGCTTTCCTTTGTGCGTCGCCCTCCGGATCGAGGCTCGGCACTGGATCCGCAGCATCGAGGATCTCTCTCGGTGCCTCCTTCTTCGGCACCGCCATGGGCACCGTCAATGTCTCCGAGGTAGCCTTTCCTGCGCTGACGCCCAGCGCTTCGAGTGCTCGTGAAGCGGGCACACCGAACGCGATCCCTTCGACGCGTCCACCGACGACCTTCCAGCTCACGATCGCCGCCACCTTGCCGGCTTGATCGACCAGCGGACCGCCGCTGTTGCCTGGACTGATGGAGGCGTCCGTCTGCAGGAACGGGACGTCGTCGAACGAACGGGCGCCGCTCACGATCCCGCGCGTCACCGAGAAGGCGAGTTGTTCACTCGCGGGTGAGCCGACCGCGTACACGTCCGCGCCGGGCGAAGGCAACCCGGACGCTACGGGGACGCAGGTCGACGCTGCGTTTCTCACTCGCAACAAGGCGACATCCAGTCGGCGAGAGATCCGGATCAGCTCTGCCGGATGGCTCGCCCCAAGGCGGGTCTTGACGGTGATCTCCCGAGCGTCGGCGACGACGTGAGCCGCCGTGACGACGTGACCGTCGGTATTGAGGAAGAAGCCGCTCCCGAAGCCCGTTTCCGTCGTCACGACGACGGTGGCGTCGAGCGCCGCGTCGGCCCCGAGAGGCATGGGCCGCGCCGCCGCGTTGCAGGCCTGGTACTCCGCCGCCGGATAGGGCTTTTCCGTGGCGCGCGGCCCGGCAGAACGGATCATCAGCGCGCGAAATGCGGGTCGCTGAACGAGTGAACGTAGCGCGCCGAGAACGAGCCGGGTCGGGACTCCCGTCGGCTTGGCGAGGTTGAAGCCATACACGGCAAAGCGGGTGAGCGCGCGATACACCACCACGTCCCGCCGCACGTCGAGGAGCTCCCAGTCGATCCCGACGCGACACGCGCCGCCCCTTTGCGGGACCGGCACGCACTCGAGCTCACGCACCGTTCCGCCGAGCAGCAGCTCTGCCTCGTCGCCCCGATCTTTGCCGAACACCAGGCTCTCCGCCCCGACGGCGCCGAGGCCCTGCTTTCGGAGCTCTTCCAGGATGTGAACGCGGAAGTCCCCTTCCGCTATTCCGATGTCGTCATCGCCGGCGACGCGAAACACGAGATTGGAAAAACCGATCGAACGTTGTTGCGGCGACTCGGCCCTGGCGCTCCGCGTGGTCGTCAACAGGAGCAATGCCAGTAGGCTGACCGCCACCAGAGCGAGGCACTGGTGCGGCAGTCCACCTGCGGGACGCTGCGCGACGTTCAAGGGGCTTACATTCATCGGAGCTTGACCCGATACAGGCGCGCCGCTCGCCCGGCAAGCCCGACACCAACTCCAACCCTCGAGGTTTCAAAGTTCGCAAGACTTTAGAGGCTATTCGGCAGGTTGAGCCCTCTCCTTTCGCCTAGCCTTGCAGGATCTCGAGCTCGTGCGGCTGGACCCTCTGGTTTCGTGACCTCAGGGCGCCGCACGCCGAGCGCGGATCGGCGCTGGCGGCCGAAGGGCGCAGCTTGCGACGGTGCAGGGCGAGAAACGCATGGCGCTGAGCTTCACGACGCAATACTGGCTATTTCGCACCCACCAGCGGGGCAGAATCGGCGACTTCATCGCGCTCGATCGCTCTTCGTGCCTGGCGAAGCCGGCACGCTGTTTCGCCATCGAGCTCAAGCGCTCGGCGCCTCTTCGCTTGTGGCGACGCGGGATCCAACTCGCCGAGTGCGACCAGGCGGTGCGCTGGGTCGCTCTTCGAGCGGATTGTCCGGTGATCACGGCCATTCCCGTGCGTGGGTGACCCCGAGAGCGTGCTCGGCTTGCTTCGTCGTGGAGCGGACGCTTTCTG
>JAEZYO010000935.1 GCA_023419055.1 Pseudomonadota bacterium
CGCTTACTCCGACCGCGCCGAGCAGCCGCCCCAACCGCACGAGCGCGGCGTACACCACCCGCGCGGGTGAAAACCCGCCCCAGATCGTGCCTCGAAGTCGCCGCAGCGCGACGGCCTCGGAAGAATCCGCTGACGGAGGGTTCGCGAGCATGGCCGCGACCATCGCAAAGGACCGAGGTCGAACGAACAGTTTCCGAACGAGCGCCTCCGAGCGGAACCCGAGCCGTAGACCCGCGAGGACGAGCCGCTCAGGTCCGGCGGACGCCCGCGGCGGTGGCGAGCAGCATGTCTCGGACGCCCTGCGCTCGCTCACGAGCGACCGGCACGCGCAGGCCGCTCGACTCTTCACCGAGCTTGCTGCCGACGAAGAGCCGCGTCTCCGTGCCGTCGCGCTCGAGCTCGCGGATGTGCTTCGCATTCACGAGCCAATTACGGTGGACGCGCGTGAGGGTGCGTCCAAAGGATGCCTCGATCGCGGACAGCGACAGGTCGAGATCGAACGTCCCGTGCTCGGTGTGCACGCAGGTGAGGCGCGAGGAAGCCTCGAACGCCCAGACCTCGTGAGGGTCGAGAAAAACCAGGTTCTTGCCGCGATGAGCGACGATGCGGAGCGGCTCTGCGGGGGCCTCTGGAGGCCTCCTCTGCCGCACTCGTGCGAGACACTGCTCGACTCGTTCTTCCGTGAACGGCTTGAGCAGGTAGTCGACCACGCCGAGATCGAACGCCTCGAGCGCGTGCTCCTTGAACGCCGTCGCGAGCACGAACAAGGGTGCGTTCGCGCGCTTGGCGACGGAGCGCACGAGCTCGAGCCCCGCGGCGTCACCGCTCCCCACGAGCTGCACGTCCACGAAAGCAACGTCGATGGCGCCCGGCGCTGCCGCAGAAAGCACGCGCTTGGCCTCATCCAGGCTGCTGACGGCGCCGACCACCTCGGCGAGGCGAGACCCTTCCAAGAGCTCCACGAGGTAGTTGCGCGCTACCCACTCGTCTTCCACGACCAGGGCTCTGAGCGGGACCTCCTTCGACATCGCTCAGGCCTCCGCCGCCCGCGGCACGGCGCGAAGCACGGAGCTTTGAGGCACGAACGTCACGGGCAGCGCCACGATGGCTCGCGTGCCGTCGCGCGACGACTCGAAGTTGACGCTCGCGTCGGGATACCTGAGCTCGAGGCGGCGCCGCACCATCTTCAGCCCCAGGCTGCCCTCCCGCGGAGGCCCGGGCCTCATCCCGGGCCCGTTGTCCTCGACCACGCACAGCAGCCGCAGGGAGTCCTCGTCTTCGACCGACACGCGCAGTCGCACCCAGCCTCCACTCATCCGCGCGAGCGCCCCGTGCTTCACGGCGTTCTCTACCAACGGCTGCAGCAAGAGGCGCGGCACGAGGACCTCACGCGCTCCCGGAGCGATGTCCCACTCGAACTTCAGCATGTTCCCGTGGCGCGATTCGAGGATCTCCGCGTAGCGCTGGAGCCACGCGACCTCCTCGTCGAGGGGCCGGAGCTCGTCCGTGTCGCGCAGCGCGTCGCTCAGGAGATCGCCCAGGCAGGCGAGGAGCCTGCGCGCCTCGCGCGGGTTCTGGGTCACGAGCCCCGCGATCAGGTTGAGCGTGTTGAGCAAGAAGTGAGGCTCGAGCTGCGCCCGGATGTGACCAAGCTCCGCGGAGGCACGGAGCTTGTCCGCCTCCACGCGGAGCTTCTCCGCTTCGAGCGCGCGAAAGCGCGCGTCCTCGATCGCGTAGGGATAGATGAACGCGAGCGCCCAGATCCCCGACTGGAAGAGCGCCATGATCGCGCCGGCGCCGGTCGTCATCGGCAAATTCACGGTCTTCGCGCCGAAGAACGTCCGGAGGCCGTCGAACTCGAGCGCCAGAGCGCCCGCGCTGATCCCGAGCAGCCCTCCGACGAAGACCGCCGCGCACACGCTCAGCATCACGGTGTGCATCGGAGGCTTGTGCCGCCGCGAGCTCGCCGCGTAGACCAGCGTCAAGACGCCCATCACGATGGGCATCATCGAGAGCCACGCGAGCAGTCGCGGCAGGATCAGCTCTCGCTCGACCCCGGCGAGCCACGCGGTAGCCACGTGCAAGAGCGCGAGGATGACCACGATCTTCCCGGCGATGCGGAAGCGATCGCGCCGGAACAGGCCGACTTTCGCCCCGTTCGCCGCGGGACACGAGCGAGAGCGCCGCAAGCGGCGGATGAGCTTCACGACCTTGAGTTTGGCACGCTCGCGAAGCGGCGCACGCCTCTGATGGCTCGTCGGAAGCGCGCGACCGCTCGCGGGCACGGGGCTCCGCGACCCAAGCTTCACTCGGCGGCCTCCGGCAGGGGCGTCGCCGGACGATCGAGCAGGCGCTCGAGCTCCGCCTCGCCGAGGTCGACCGCCTGCTTCTTGCGGCGCGCAAACCAGCCTGCCACGTCGTCGAAGAGGGAGTAGGCGACCGGAATGGCGAGCAACGTCAGGATCAGCGAGAAAGACTGACCGCCGATCACGATGCCGGCGATGTTGCGGTTGTTACCCGAGCCGATGCCGTGAGACAGCGCCAGCGGAACCATGCCCGCCACGAACGCGATGGTGGTCATCAAGATCGGACGCAGCCGGTCTCGATTGGCCTCGAGGATCGCTTCGAGCCGAGGCTTACCCAGCTTTCTCAAGTGGTTCGTGTGATCGATTTGCAAGATGGCGTTCTTCTTCACTACGCCGAACAGCACGAGCAGACCGAGCCCCGACATCAGGTTCAGGCCTTGCCCGAAGAGCACGAGCGAGAGCAACGCGAACGGCACGGTCAGGGGCAGAGAGATCAAGATGATGATCGGGTAGAGCCACGACTCGAACTGTGCCGCGAGGATCAGGTACATGAAGACGAACGACATGCCGATCGCGAGCAGGAAGCCCGCGCCGAGCTCGGCCGACGATTTCGAGCGTCCCGTCGGCACCAGGCGGTACTCCTGCGGCGCCTTGACGGCGGCGAAAGCATCCTGAATCGCCTTGACCACGTCGCTCTCGCCGTAACCGGGCGCGACGTTCGCCATGAACGTGATCTGACGCTGGCGGCCGAGGCGGTTGATCTGCGACGCCGAGCGAGCATCCTCCGTCGTCACGACCGAGGACACCGGCACGGTGCCGCCCTTCCTGGAGGGTACGCTCAGCAAGGCGAGCGCGCTCGCGTCACTCCGGTACTCGCGCTCGGCGCGAACACGGACGTCGTACTCCTCGCCGTGCTCGGCGTAAGAGCCGACCTTGGCACCCGCGACCAGCGAGCGCAGCGTCCCGGCCACGTCCGCGACGCTCACGCCTAGATCCGAAGCTCGATCGCGATCGACGGAGACCCGAAGCTCCGGCTTGCCGACGATCAGGTTCGTGTCCAGGTCGACCACCGCGGGGTTCTTGCGGATGAGCGGGATCATCTGCGCGGAGAGCTGCTCGATCTTCGCGAGGTCGGGCCCGCTCACCACGTACTGCACCGCCGCGGAGGAGGAGCCCGCGCTGATCGCCGCGACCTCCGCCACGTTGACGCGCAGGTTCTTCGGCAACTTGGTGAGGATCTCGCGGCGCGTGCGATCCATGAGCTCGAGCTGCGTCACCTTGCGTGCCTTCGGATCGGTCAACGCGACGTAGATGCTCGCCAGGTTCTGCACCTGCGCGTCACCGCCCGCCACCGTGACCACGCTGTGCGCGACGCCCTCGAGCGCTCGCACCTCTTGCGCCACCCGCTCGGCGACGAGAGCCGTCTCTTCCGCGCTCGTACCCTCCGGAGCGCGCAGGCTGACCTCGAACTGAGCCTGATCGTCCACCGGGACGAAGCCGGTCGGGATGCGCTTCATCAAGGGGCCACAGGACCCGAGTGAGAGCGCGCAGAGCAGCACGATGGCCCAGCGGTGCGACATGGACCAACCGAGGAGCCGCATGTACGCCCTCTCGATTGGTCGGTAGAAGGTGTCCACCAGGCGGGCGAGCCGCGGCGGCGCGCCGTCGGTGCTCGGTCGGAGCATGCGCGCCGAGAGCATCGGAGTGAGCGTGAAGCTCACGAACAGCGACACCCCGACCGCGAAGGCCATGGTGTAGCCGAAATTCTTCAAGAAGCGGCCCGGGATCCCGCCCACGAACGCGACCGGCACGAACACGGCCATCAGCGAGAAGGTCGTCGCCATCACCGGCAGCCCAATCTCGCGCGTCGCGAGGACCGCCGCCGGGAACGGCTTCATCCCCTTCTCCTGGATGAAGCGGACGATGTTCTCGAGCACGACGATGGCGTCGTCGATCACGATGCCGACCGCGAGCGCGAGCGCGAGCAGCGTCAGCATGTTGAGCGAGAAGCCCTGCACCCACATGAGCGCGAAGGTGCCGACGAGCGAGATCGGGATGGCCGAGGCGGCGATCAGGGTGCTCCGCCCGCTGCCGAGGAAGAGCAGCACGACGAGCGCCGCCAGCAGCGCGCCGATCACCAAGTGCTCCTTGACCGCGCCTACGGAGGTCCGGATGGACTGCGAGTTGTCGCGCACGAGCTCGAGCGCGACCCCCGACGGGAGCCCGCGCTTCACCTCTTCCAGGCGCTTGACGACGGCGTCGACCACCGCCACGGTGTTCGTGCCGGATTGCTTGCGGATCGACAGCATCACCGCGCGCTCGCCGTCGTAGCTGGCGAGGCTCGTGAGCTCCTCCTCGCCGTCCTCGACGCGCGCCACGTCGCCGACGCGGACCACGCCGCCGGCGTCTTCTCGAAGCACCAGGCGGGAGAACCCCTCGACCGAGTCGACGCGTCCGGCCACTCGCACCGTGATCTGCTCGGGGCCGGTCTCGAGGCTTCCGCCCGGGGTAGACAGGCTCTGCGCCGCGATCGCGCGCTCGACGTCGACGGCCGTCAGGCCGTAGGCGCGCAGCTTGAGCGGGTCGAGCCAGACGTGGATCTGCCGCGACCGCCCGCCCACGATGGTGACCTGTCCGACGCCCGAGATGCTCTCGAGCTGACGCCTGACCTTCTTGTCCGCGATCTCGGTCACCTCGCGGTGAGGCAACTTCGAGCGCAGCGCGATCAGCATG
>JAEZYO010001012.1 GCA_023419055.1 Pseudomonadota bacterium
ACCGCACATTCATGCGGCAGCGAGTGCTCGACGAGCTCGTCTCCACAAGCTCGTACCCATCGCTTTCCGGAGAGGAAGTAGCGCCGAGCGGGCGGCCCCGAGTCGCTCTTCGGTACGGCGAGCGAAGCGAGCGCTTCGCTGAAGCGTCGAGGAGTCTCCGTCCAAAGCTTTCCGTCGAAATGGCTGAAGGGGAACGTTCCGTCCGGCAACGAGCCCGCGGCCCAGATGTCCTTCGCGTCGATACCGAACCAGCTGGTGAGCTCGGTGAAGGTAGGGAATCGAACGTCGACTTCGTGGCCCCGGCCGCCCACGATTCTACTTCCACCCGGGGCGGCTCTGATTCGTGGTCACGATTTCACCGAGCTCGTTCGTCGTTTCTCGCGGCAGGAGCGGGCAGGGGCGACCGGAGGCGAAGAGCTCTCCGCTTGGAAACGCGAGCAAGCCGTAGAGGTCGGCGATCCGGATATGGCAGCCTGCCTCGCGCGTGCGGCCCGCGCGCCCCGGAGTCGGTGCGGTCCGGTCCTTCTCCAAGACCGTGAGCTCGTAGCCCGCACGAGCTGCACCAATACCGAGCGCTCGGGGCACGCGCTCTTGGGCGAAAAGCATCCGCGTACCAGATGCTGTCTCGCGAAATACGACCGCGTTGCTCGAATCCCGCTCTACCGAGATATTGCCGTTCGAGAAATCGACTGCACCTCGCGCAGCAAGCAAGAGCGTCCGGCCGCGATCGAAGACGCGGGTGCCGTAGTCGTCGAATACCTTCCGATAGTCGTGCGGACGAGTCTCGGCCCACCTGGAGCCAAGGGAGGCGGAGCTCCGGGATGAGCAGCCGGGGCAAGAAGAGTGGGCTCGGGTTTCGGGGTGGTCTGGGAGACACTCGACGCCGTCCGTGGCTGACCGTTCGACACGCTCCTCGGACTTGCTGCGTGAGTCTGGCAGCTCAGCAAGAACGAGAATGTTCCAAGAAGCCGAATACCGCGAGAGGTAGCCCAGCGCGCCGCTCGGGACGCGCGCTCTCGTGTGCCAGGTGGTGGCTCCGAGTAGCGCCCCTTTGTGCTATCTACGGCTGACCGCCTTGGCGCCCATCGCACTCTTCTTTTTCGCAGGCCTGGCCCTCGTGATCGGTAGTGTGAGCGCCTTTCGGCAGCGGCTTCTGGGAACCGAGACGCCCAAACCCTCGATACCGAACCGGCGCTGGATCGTGGCAGCAATCACCCTGGTCGGCGCGGCAGCCCATCTGTTGAGCTGGTTGAAGGTCCGCACGACCGTCCCCGTGGGCGCGAAACCTGGGAGCCTCATTCTCGGCGGGCCAGGGGACGGGTTCGTGCTGTTGTTCATCATCCTGGCGCCTTGGTTGTTCATGCAGTTCATCAACGTCGGGCTGGCGTTCTATTGCTCACGCACGTGGAAGCAAGCTAGCTTCGCCGGCAGCCTCTTGCTCGCGGTTTGGATCGGTGCGCTCGCCTCGGGGGCACAGCTTGCGAGCTGCCCTGAAGGCTTTACGTGCAGCGGTGGCTGAGCGTCGCCGGAGCCTCAGTGTGTGCGAGCGTTCGGGGTGCCGCCGATGGTGTGCGTGCAAGCCTGCCAGGCGCGGGCGCTGGAACACTTGCCGGGAAAGCCGGCGCTGTCGCAGAACGGCCCCGACTCTCCGGGATAGCTCGTACTACGCGCCGTGTTCTTGAAGATCACGTCGTGCCAGGCAGGGCGGCCGGAGACGCCTCCGTTCGAGGCGATGCTCGTCAACGTCTGCGCGACGCCGAACTGGCTGAGCGCTGCCTCGTTGCGTTCGATGAGAGCTGCGCGAGGAACGAATCCGGCAATGGTTCATGGGTCACACCTCTAGGCCCGTTCGAGCCCTGAACCCCACGAACCTTCGCTCGACTCTCTCGAGCCCCGATCGATTCTGATGCTCTAGGGTTCCGTGAGCGGGTTACCCGCGAGGTCGCAAGTGTAGAAGGAGTTGTACTTGCCGTCGGCGGTGTGGCCACCCTCAGCGCCCGTCACCTTGTCGGACCACGCGCAAGACGGCTTGCAGCAGTCCTGCATGGTGGTCGTGGAGTAGCCGGTCTTGAAGCTCGAATCCGCCTGTGCGGCGCTCGGCGCGAGCACGTTCGCGTCAGGCTCCGGCAGGTCCTCGACGAGCTTGCAGCCGGTGACTTCCGTCAAACCCACCGGGCACTTCACGCGCTTGGCGTAGACCTTCCAGTTCATGTGATAGAGCGACTCGGCCTTGTTCGATTCGATGCACGACCTTCGCGTAAGATCGGTGATGGAGCTCGTGGCAGACTCGATCTGGTTGCACGCCGTCTCGATCTTCGACTGACAAGCCTCCGAAGACAGCGTCTCCGCGGTGACCAGGTTGTACTGGTCCTTGCAGGCGCTGTTGTTGCCCCATTCTCCCACGGCCTTGATGCCGCCGCCGTTCGGCTGCCCTTCCATCGGGTAGCTCGTGTACTGGTTCGGAGCGCTGTCGGGCGAGCAGGCGTTCTGAGCGCCGAGGCCGCCGTGCCCCAGATACACGTCGAACGTCTTCGTCGTCGCGCCGGTGTTGAAGGCCTGAACGATGAGCGGTTTGGGGAGCGGAACCGTCGGCTGCATGGTGGTTTGATCCTTGACCTGCTGCTCCGGCTCGTACGGGACGAGCTGGTAGCACTGGCAGCACGGCGCCTTGCCCGCGTCGTCCACGCCGTTCGCATCCGTGTCCGTGTCGTGACCCACCACCGCGTATTCGAAGGGAGACTCTCCGGTCGTCGACCATCCGTAGCGCGCGGTGTCGTCCTTCGCGGCCTGCGTCATCTCGTCGGCGAACAGCATGTAGCGCGGGCAAATGAAGCCGGGGTCGCCCGTCTTTCCGTCCTCGCAGGCGTTGCGCGACGTGCAAACACCGCCGCAGGCGCTTTCGGCGTTCCCCTCCTCGCAGCCGGAGACGTAGAATTGATTCTTGCACTGATCCGGAGGAGGTAGCGCGTAAGTTCCGGGGCCGACAGGCGTGGTCCCGCCGGCGCTCCCGCCGCTGCCCGCGGCGCCGCCGCTGGC
>JAEZYO010000965.1 GCA_023419055.1 Pseudomonadota bacterium
CTCGCCGCCTTCACGCGGCTCGGGTTTGAAATCGGCAGGGACTAGCTCCACCGGGATGCGGGTCGCCCCGAGCGGGAGCTCTCGAAGCAGGGCGGGCAGGCGCCGCCGCACGAGCGCGAGAAACGCCTCGGAGAGCGCGGTGGGCCAGGGCCGAGGCATGATGTCGAGGAGCTCGAAATCACGGCCGCTCTCGAGGCAGGCGAGCAGGCGTGGCTCGAGCTCCTCTGGCGAGAAGCGCCCGGAGAGCGCCTCGAGCGGGGACTCCCACACCCAGCCGTTCCGGTCTTCACCCGCCGCCCAGGCGTCCCAGAGCGGCGCGTACCAAGCTCGCGCCTCGAAGCGCAACGCCGCTCCGGTAAGTCCCTGGAGCAAGACCTCCCCGAGCTCGTGCCGTCGGGCCGCGGCGACGAGCTCTGCCGGGGACTTACCGGATCGTTGAGCGAGCTCGTCCGGAGGGAGCGCCGCGAGCAGCTGAGCGAGCCAGAACTGGCGCCGCCCCACGCCGTGAGCCGGCGTCTCCGTCACGCCGAGCCGCTCGAGCTCCTTGTCGAACGGTTCGGGCGGGAGCTCGACCTCGAGCTCGCCGTTCACCACGCGTACCGCCGAACGCGCGCGCTCCCGAACCACCTGCGCCACGCGCGACTCCGGGAGCAACCAGGCCACGCGCGCCGCAGCCACGCGCACCGTCTGGCTCCGATCGTTCATGGCCGCTTCGAGGAAGGGCAGATCGTCCGGCGAGATCCCGCTCTCGAGCACGCCGAGCCAGGCCTTGCGCTGCTCGGGCTTGTCCGCCCTGAACGTCGACTCCACCCACGCGCGCGCGCGCGCCGGCGCGAGCCGCCGTGCGAGAGCGAGGAGCGCCGTGCGTTCGAGAACGCTGCCCTCGGCCCAGCGCTCCTCGGCGTCGACCGGCAGCTCCTCCGCGGCACCGTCCACGCTGCGACCGCGAGCCCAGGACCAGACCCCGCCCGCCTGTTCGGCGAGCCAACGTCCTCGTTCTCCGAGCACCGGAAGGAGCAGCTGGCGGAGCTTGCGATCGCGCTCCCCCAGCACTCGAGGCAAGAGCTCCTCCGGCAGGCGAATCCCGGCCTCTTTCATCGCGGAGAGCGCTTCGGGCAAGACGTCGCGCGGCTCGCCGTCGAACAAGCTTGCGAGCATGGCGCTGAGCCGCGGCGAGGCGCGCCGCGACGACTCACTCGGGGCTTTTTGAGTGGCGATCTCGACCGACGCGCGCGGCACGAACCCCGCTCGCCGCACGACGGCCTCGCTCCCGGCGCGCAACAGGAGCTCGAGCTCGCGAGCGTCCGGGCCCTCGAGCGTCAGGCGGTCGAGGAGCGAGTCCGCGGGCGTCTCCGTAGAGAGCGCCTCGCCGGTCGGCACCTGTGACGTGCCGAGGATGGCGACGCGGGCGAGGCCGCTCACGCTGCCCCCTCGAAGCCGGCCGAGAGGGGCACGCAGCGCCCGTCGTCGTAGACCGCGAGCGCGTCGAGCTCGAAGCCGTTCCACTCCGCGACGAGGACGACCGGGTGCCCGCCGCTGACGGCCCACAGGACCTCGTGCGCATCACCCCGAAGAGAGAGCGCTCGCCCGGCGCCGTCGACGACTACCCAGCGGGAAGCACTCTCCCGCGAGACGCGCACCCCCTCGAGCAACGCCAGCGTGCGGCCGACCCAGGGATCGCGAGACAGCGCGGTGGCATAATCGTCGACCAGCGCCGCGATCGAGCTCGTGTGCGGAGGAACGCGACCGCTCACCGTAGCGGACAGCCGCTCGGCGATGAAGGCGCGCTCGGGGCGCGCCGCGGGCCAGAACGCGAGCCTTGCTCGAAACGAGCTCCCTGGCACCAGCACCTCCTGAAAGCGGCCGGTGCCGACCGCGACCTGAATCGAGAGCGCGCGGCGAGCGCTCTCCGCGCCGACGAGCCACGACCGTTGCAAGCTGAGTCGCTCGTCATCGGTCACCGTGGAGCTTGCGACGATCCAGTCGTCTTCGACCAAGTCCCTGTGCGCCATCACCTCCGCCTGATCGAGCGTGAAGCCGACGTAGCGCCGAACGTCGTGCGCGAGATCGCTCGGGAGCGCCGACAGGCGCCGGTACGCTCGGGTGAGGAGCGCGAGCCGGCCGAGCTCCCCGAGCACGCGCTCGGTCCAATCGTCTCCCACGCCCACCCGGTAGCCGATCGAGCGCACGCGGCTCGCGAGACCGGGAGCCTGCGCGTCCACGAGGCGCCGGGCCTGTGCGTCCCACGGCGCGGGCCCCTCTGCGGGCAGGCGCCCGAGCCCGCGTCGCACGACATCGGCCAGGAAGAGCTCGAGCTGCTCGATGCCGGCGAGCACGTTCGCCTGGCGCTTGCTCGCCCGCTTGGCCTGCGCTTCGACGTCGACCGGCTTCGACTCTTGCCCGCCGCGAGCCTGCTTTTTCTGCTGAGCGACGTTGCGTTTCGCGAGCCAGCCGCTCACCCACTCGGGCTCCTCCGCGGCGGCGAAGTGCGACTCCGACTCCGCCATCAAGAAGAGCAGCCCGAGCGCGTGCTTGCAGGGGAATTTGCGGCTCGGGCAGGTGCACTTGGTCGCGAGATCGAGCGCGGCGACTTGCGTTTGGTAGAGGGCGGACCCCTGGCACTCGCCCCAGAACGCGCGCTCGCTCCGGCCGAGCCCTCTCCAGGGGCCGGGCTTCGCGAGCCTCCGGCCAGCGTTGGCGGCGCTCGCGTCCGGAGCCATCGCCTGAACGTCCGCTGCGCTGAGCTCTACCGCCACTATGATTCGATACCGTACTTCTTCATCAACCGGTAGAGCGCGAATCGGCTGGCCGCGCGGAGCTCGAGCTCGAGCGCGGGGGCGAGCTCCGGCTGGTCCCCCGCTTGGCCGGGTCGAGCTCCGGGACGAGCTTCTAGCGGTCCCGCGGGGGCGCGTTTCGCACCAAAGTCTCCATCACCACCAGGAGCTCACCAGGATCGATGGGCTTGGCGAGGTGCATGTTGAAGCCCGCGCGCAACGCTTGAGAGCGATCTTCGCCGCGCGCGTACGCGGTCAACGCGAGCGCCGGCACCATGCCGCGAGCGTCGGGCAGCGCACGCACCCTGCGGATCAGCGAGTGACCGTCCTCGTCGGGCATGCCGACGTCCGAAATCAAGAGATCGAACGCGCGTTGCTCGATGGCGGCGAACGCTTGCGGCGCGTCTCCGGCCGTCGTGACGTGCGCCTCGCACTGCTCGATCACGAACCGCAAGAGCTCGCGCGTCTCCGGCTCGTCGTCGACCACGAGGATCTCGAGCCCCTTGAGCGAAGGGGGGCACTCGAAGGTGGGCGGAGCGAGCAAACCGAGGTTGTCTTGAGGCGGCACGGCGCGACTGTCGGCGCGGAGCGGCGCCATCGGCAGGCGGACGACGAAGGTCGCGCCCTGACCGACTCCGTCGCTGTGCACGCTGACCTCGCCGCCGTGGAGCTCGACCAGCGAGCGCACGATCGCGAGCCCGAGCCCGAGCCCGCCGGTCCGGCGCGTGAACGAGGGATCTCCCTGGCGGAAGCGCTCGAACACGTGCGGTAAGAAGCGCGCCTCGATGCCCTGACCG
>JAEZYO010000967.1 GCA_023419055.1 Pseudomonadota bacterium
CTCGCGCTCGACTCCACCGGGCGGCCCGATCCGAACGTCGACCTGACAGCTTGCGCTCGCTGCCACGAGGGGGCTCCGGCCGACGACCTGTTCGGCTTGCCACGTTCGGTAGCGCTCGCTCCTGCTCCAGCTCCGGCTCCCGCTCCAGCAGCGGCCGTCACGTCCTCGTTACCCACGCCGACTGGGAAACCGGAATAGGTTTCCGGGCTTCGAATCCCGCCTTTCGTCCCGGCGGACGACAACGCAACCGGCCAGGGAGAGGTGCGGGAATGTGCGTCGCTACTCCCTCGTTCGACAAAGAAAGGCGGCCTGCCCCACTCGAATCCCGCAACCAAGGGCTGGTCAACTGCTTCCCGAACGCGCAGAATAAGAAAGGCCTGATGTTGGAGCATCAGGCCTCTAGGAAAATCCGTTAACGAAAAAGTCTGGTCGGAAGCGTCGGAAGCTATCTTAAGAAGACGAAGCCTTAAGGAAGGGAACCAAGGGCGCCGAAGAAAGCTCAAGCGAGCAAAGCGGCCCAGGCGCTGGGCCTCTTAAGCCATCCCGCTCTGGAAAGCGAGAAAAGTCCCGGGAGCTGCACCTCCCGAGAGAAGTGACTCGGCATAGAGCAGGTAGCGTGCCAAAGGTTCGCCTCACACAATAAATGTTGGAATTTCGATGTGTTATCGAAGTTCGTCCGCCAGCCGGTTCAATCGCGAGGCGCTTTAGTCTGGCTTCGTTGTCGTGATCGGCTGGCAGGGTTGCAATCTTTGCGGGACGTGGCTCCATGTTCCCTACATGGGATCCCCAGCCGTCCCGAACCGCCGGCCCGGCCTCGCGGGCGACCGAAGCACCTAGCTTCGAAAATTCAGCATTTCGGATGGAGCGGTTTCGAATCGGCGTGCTATGAGACGGCCCCCTTTGAGCACCCGTAGCTCAGCTGGATAGAGCATCGGTCTACGGAACCGAGGGTCGGAAGTTCGAATCTTCCCGGGTGCGCCAAAAGCCAAGAGCCAACAGGTTCTTGGCTTTTCGGTTTTCTGGGGCGGAAAGGAGGGGCCCCCGGGGCCTAGGGCTCGTCGAGCTTCTCCAGCGCTTCGCATCGGCGAGGTCCTGAAGGCCTGCCGACAGTTCTTTGATGAGCTCCGTCCCGATCCAGTCGGCGAGCGCAGTTCTAAGGTCTTCGTCCCGGGTGCGCCCGAAGCCGACGCTCGACCCATCGTGTCGAGTCACTCGTTGCAAGGCGCGAGATCGTTCCGAAAATCGAACGCGGCCCGTCTCTCTCAACCCTCGCGAGTGTTCCTTGAGCGCGTCCTTCTCGCAATTGGCAAGCGAGCAAACCCCGAACTCTTCGGATGGGTCAGGTTTCTGGCTATGCTGAGGCGCTTTGCTCTCGAGCCCATCGAATATCTCCTGCCCACGGTCGCTGCACTTCGGATCCGCCCTCGGCTTGGCCTTGGCTTCCAGCGCCTGCACCTCGATTCGCGCCGATGTCGACCAGACGGTGCAGCGCGACCGTCTGCGCGTCGAGATCCAGGAGCTCGCGCTCCCCCCGACGGAAGACATTGCCAATCGTCGCCTCCAGATGGCGATTCAGATCGCAGACTCAGCGCCGAACAACAAGCTCCTGCGCGCCGTCCTGGGTTCGTACGCGGACGGCTACTGCGCCAAAGGTGTCGAAGCCGATCGCATCGGACGCAGCGGCTCGAGCGACCCATCGGCGCCGCTCGCCCCGGGAGAGCGCCTGACACTCGAGTTCCCGGATGGGGCGATCGGCATCGTGGCCGCACCGAACGCGCACGTGAACCTGCTGCTGGAGTCCCCGAACGGAGCGCGACGTTGCGTGACGCTGCCGCTCGCCGAGGGGCAGCGAGCCCTGGAGTGGCGGTATGATCAGCGTTTCACGCTCGGGCTGGATTTCTCGATCGAGGGCCTTCCCGCCCGGCTGGGATCGGTCGACCGATTCTTCGTCCTACCCCTGAGCCTGGGGGTCTGGCTGGACGGCTACCACCTCCAGTTGCTCGGAGGCATCGCCGGTGCCGGGTGTCCGGAGGACAGCTGCGCGGTGAACGAAGAAGCCGACGAGCACATCAACTACTCGACCGCGTGGATGCTCGGCGCGGGCGTCGACCGACCGCTCTGGGAGCACAAAGAGTCATCGGTCGGAATCAGCGTCCGCTATCGAGCGCTCCACCTGGCGGCGGATACCTTCGACGGTCGGGAGAGCTTCTGGGCGCACGGTCCGGTGATCGCCCCGTACCTCGGTGTCGTGACTCCGCTCGACCAGCGCACTCGGACGGGTGGTGCGCGCAACGCGCTCATCGGCTTCGACCTGCCGGTCGGCTATCTCTTCGCCGGCAACGGTCAGCGGTCGCTGAGCTTGGGCTTCGCGGCGCGCTCCTACTTCACGGTCTTCTAGGGCGCGAGTTCAGTCCCTGGAGTGTTCTCCCGCGCGAGCACGTCTTGCACGAACCGGAGCACAGCCTCCATGCGGATCTCGCTGTCGGGAGGGCC
Source organism: Pseudomonadota bacterium (assembly GCA_023419055.1). Next base: position 2,494 of record JAEZYO010000967.1, read on the forward strand.
GCACTGCTCCCGATACGCTGCCTCGGTACGCTCGGTCAGCGGCACGAGCTCGCCCTCGCGAACACAAGCGTCCGGAACGACCGGTTGACCCCGCAGTGGCGTCCCGTCGCTCGCCAGTACGTCTGCGATTGTGAAACCGAACCAGACATTCCAAGGCACGCGTTCGTACGTGACCAGGCGCCCGTCACCGCTCGACAGCGTCCCGAGCACACGAGCCCCACGGTGGTGGCGGAGCGCGAGCGCCGCGGCTTCTGCGAGCACGGCCGAGCGTGGCGAGATCTGAACGAAGACCGGGATCTTACTGAAGGCGGCAGAGCTCCAGGCCGCCTCACCTCGATACTCGAGCCGAACCAGCCCCCCCTGACTCTCGTCACGCCCGATCAACTCGTACGCCAGCTCCCCCGGGGCGAAGGTGTTCAAGAGCGCAACGGTCGAAGCTCCTGACCCGTACTGACACTCCGAAAGGTCGAGAACTACCGCGCGGAGCGGCGGATCGAGCGCGGACCAGCCGGAGAAGAGGGCCAGCAGCCGATCACCCATCTCTCCGTAGAGGTGGCGCAGCCTCACCACGCCGATTCCCTCGCGCACTTCGGGCAAGAGCTCGATGGCGCCCGCGGGCTGAGCGAGCCCGCTCTCGCGATAGTAAGCG
>JAEZYO010000003.1 GCA_023419055.1 Pseudomonadota bacterium
CATACCCGATCGCTTAAGCACCTATCGCGCCTAATTGCAGGGCAATCCGTGGCCGAGAGCGGGAGGGTTTGGGCTCGCGAGCCAGACCGATGAGGACGTCGCCCACGGTGCCGATGAGTTCGGTCCAAGCGACGCGGCTTGAAGCGGCGAGTGCATCGACCAGATCGCGAGCGAAGGCGCGGATGACGTGCAGGGAAGCGAGGGGACGGAGCTGCTCGAGAGGGACCTCGTTGGCGAGGGCGGCTTGAATTCGAACCGAGCGAACCAGAGCGTGGGCGATCATGGCGCCGTACGTGAGAGCTTCGATGGCGTGGCGGTCTGCGGTGAAGGAGCGCCCGAGATCGGCGCTTTGCTTCAACTCGCGGAAAAGCAGCTCGATCAGCCAGCGGAGCCGGTAGGCTTGGATGACCTGTCGCGCGGTGAGCAAGCTGCGTGGCGCGGTGGTCAGGTACCAGCGGATGGTGTTCGACTTGTGAGCGAAGCCGACGAGTCGCAGCGCGATCAGATCTTTGCCCTTGCCCCAGGTCACATCGAGATCGAAGACGGTTCCTCGTCGACGAGAGAGGCCTATCAGGTAGTAGCCGAGCGTCCAGCCGGGCAGCGGTGTGAAGCCGTTCTTGGAGATATGGGCCACGACTTTGACTTTCGCCGTGCTCTTGAGGCGCATCAGCACGTGAGCGCCGGCCGCTCTTGCCGAGGCGAACAGCGCGCGCTCGAAGAAGCCGAGATCGAAGAGGTACAAGACGCCACTCGAGAAGGTCGGGACGAGCTTTCGCCAGAGCGGCGTCTCAGACGCGGTTTCCGCGTCGCAGAGACCATGCTCGAGCAAGCCGGTCTTGATGCTGTAGCCCATCAGCCACTTCGTGCCGGCCTTGCCCTTGGTGCATCCAGGCAGCGCATCACGACCACGGGGCGGAACCCGCTGCGCGGTGCCATCGTAGATGCGGACGTCGTCGAAGCGTCCGAGCGGACCGCTGAGCTCGAGGCCGGCAGACGCTGCGACCGACCGAACCAGATGCTCCAACGCAGCCCGGAAGAAGGCGGGCGCCGAGCCCTGCTTGAACCTCTTCTGGAAGGGGCAAGGCCGAACGAAGCCGAAACGTCGGACGAAGATCGCTCGAAGCGACGCGAAGCTGAGTGTTTGCCCGAGCAGGAACCCCTCGACCACCGTGAGCATCAGCCGGAGCGCAGTGCCGACGCGCTGGCGCGGGTTGTAGCCCGTCTCGGCCCGCAGCTTGTCGATCACTTCCGGCGTGAAGGCGCGCTGCAGCTGCCGCTCTACGGCCTCCGCCTCGCGTTTCGAATCTCGACTCTGCGCTTCGCTTCGGGTACCTCTGGTGCTCATCGGGTCGCTCCTGTCCGTCGTGGTTTCGCAACCGAACGAACGTGGAGCGGTCCCGATCTATTTCCATCATCCCGCTACGTTAGGCGCAAAGGATCTGGCCATGATCAACAGAGTCGTGCGGTCGGCCGCATCCGTTACTTCGACCGTACCTTGAATAAGGGTGCGGTGGCGACCGGCTTCCTCATCTCGGAGGACCTGCTCGTCACCAACCGGCACGTGTTTCCCGTCGAGGATCTCGCTCAATTTAAGCGCTCCTTTCAGGACCCGACGATCGAGTTCAACCACGAGTTCGACGTTGATGGACGACGCGCCGAACCGTGTGTCTTCGAACTCGAGCCGGAACGGTGCTTCTAAGCGTATGAGCCGCTGGACTTCGCGATCGTCGCGGTGAAGCCGCTCGACCGCTCGGGACAAGTTCCGTTGCGACGCCAGGGCTATCTGGTCCTGAATGGCAAGCTCGGCAAGGCCGGCCGGGGTGACTGCGCCACCATCATCCAGCACCCGGAAGGGGCCGAAAAGCAGATCGCGATCCGTAAAAACGAGATCCTCGATCTATTGCCCGAGGCGATCGTGTACGCGAGCGACACCTCGCAGGGCAGCAGCGGCGCGCCGGTGTTCAACGATCAATGGCAAGTCATTGCCCTCCACAGCGCGGGCGTCGCGAAGAAGGTCGGTGGAGAGTACGTCGACGAGCACGGACAGGTGATCGAGCGAGTCAACGGGAAGGTCGACGCCGATCGCATCGTCTGGATCAGTAATCGCGGGATCCGGGTCAGCGTCATCCTGCACCACCTCCAGCAAGCGCCGGGCCTGGCGGTGCATCCACTCGTTCAGGCGTTGTTCTCTCCGGGTTACACGGACAGTCGGCCCTTCGCGTTTCTGTCCCGACCGGCACCAGAGCCCGAGCGCGGCACACCGCCCGTCATCGTAGCTCCCGTTTCGGCGCCGAGCGCGGTCGTCTCCCCTCGATCCGATCCTGCGGCGATCAACATCAGCATTAACATCTCGTCCCGTGGCGTCGACGTGACCACTGTCGACGGGCCCTTGTCGAAAGCGACCGCGAGCGCTGAACTAGCCTTCGAAAGGAGATTCGAAGACGAGCTCGACCTTTCCGACTGCGATGGCTTCGACGACCACTTCATGGGCGTCTACCTGCCGATGCCGGTCCCGAACGCCAAGCTCCGAAAGAAGCTCGCCTACCTGCTCGAGAGCCCCTCGGCCTACACCCTCAAGTACTACCACTTCAGCTCGATCCACCACGCGGTCCGGCGCGTCCCGGTCGTCACGGGCATCAACGTCAACCGGGCCTACCGCTACGAGGCGCTCGACGCCGACGGCTCACGCGCTGACAAGTGGTACCGCGACAACCGACTCGACTACGACGTGCAACTCGACGACGCCTTCTACGCCAAGAGCGGGTTCGACAAGGGTCACCTCGCCCGCCGTGAGGACGCGGAGTGGGGTCACAGCTTGGCCCGCGCCAAGCTGGCCGCCGATCTCACCTGCAGCTACGCAAACGCCATCCCGCAGGTTCCCGCACTGAACCGCGCGAAGTTCGGCTACAGGGGCAAGTGGGGGCTGCTCGAGAAGAAGCTGCTCGAGGAGGGCGTCGAGAACGAGAAAGGAAAGAGCGGGCGCATCTGTGTGTTCGCGGGGCCGCTGTTCGACGGACGACGAAGATCCCGTGTTCAAAGGCGTCCAGGTGGCCCTGCGCTTCTTCAAGGTGGTGGTCTGGTACGATGGCGAGGGCGAGCTACGGACCACCTGCTTCCGACTGTCGCAGGAGAAGCTCGTCGGAGAGCTCGAGTTCGAGGCCTTACGCTTCGACGGCGTGTTCCGAACCTACCAGGTGCCGATTGCGACGATCGAGTGGGCAACCGGGCTCGTCTTCCACGAGAACATCAAGAGCCGGGACACGAGCTCGGGGAACGAGGAGGTGATCGAGTGATGGCGCAACGAGGACACGACCCCCCTTGAGAGCGCCTTCGCGCTAGCCAACCACTTTGCAGTCTCCCACCAGTTTGACACTCTCTCCTCGCGAGCAATCCGCAGGTCCTCGAGACTTCCGAACGGATCTTCCCTGCAGTCCGCTCAGAGGGCGGCCGCGTCGCGCCCGCCGAGATGGTACCTCACCACCGCGCCTCGCAGCTTGCTGACGGTGCCACAGGGTCATCCAAGCCAACCTGCTCGAGCTGCTATTGGGCGACGTCCTCATCGGTCTGGCTCGCGACCTCAACCCTCCCGCTCTGGTCCGCGAATTGGGCGCGATCGGTGCTTAAGCGATCGGGTATGGCGTGTCCGGCGTCGACGACCCGTCGGCCAGCAGCCCGGAGTGTGAGCGCGGCGGCACGACCCGAGTGCTGGGTCAGCGC
>JAEZYO010000054.1 GCA_023419055.1 Pseudomonadota bacterium
AAAAGCCGCGCCCTGAGCGTCTTTCACCGCTCTCGACCAACAGTGCCTCCTCAAGCGCCGTAGGCCTCGGCCTCGAGCAACTCGGCGAGCAGTCGGAGCGTCGTACCGCTCACGCGCTCGAAGCGCACTCCCGAACGGCCCGGGGTAGTACCCTCTGCCGCTCGAAACCAGGCGACCTTCGCTTCGAGCTCGAGAGGCTCCCAGAGATGAGGCGCGTCGATCAGAAGCTTCACTTTTTCGCCTTCGCTCATCGGCTCGGCAAGCTCCACGCAGGCTCCACCGAGGCCCAGGTCGACCAGACGGGCGGCCCAAGCTGTGGAGTTACGCTCATTGGCGATTCGCGCCGGCAAGCTCACGGGACGACGCGCCATGGCTCGAAAATGGCCTGAAGAAGCAGCGGGCGAGCTCATGGTGAATTCCGATGGTAGTTAAAATGACTACAGAGTCGCACGCGCGAGCAGGGAGCGATCTACTTGGGTTTTGCCGAAGGCTCCGGATAGGATAGTCGCGCCCCCGCAGGTTCTCAGGGCAAAACTTTCGCCCGTACCCTTAGCTTCAGGGGAGCAACACTCATGGCCCAGGATACTCGAAAAGATCCCCGTGCGAAGGTGCTCACGATGACGGTCCGCTACAAGAGCGCGACCCTCGACGAGTTCATCGAGCACCACTCCCACGACGTGAGCCGTGGTGGGATGTTCATCAAGACACCGTCTCCGTTTCCGCCGGGCACTCTTCTCAAGTTCGAGGTGAAGATCGCGAACGACGAGAAGGTGATGCAGGGGGTCGGACGCGTGGTCTGGAAGCGCGAGCCCAGCGAGTCGAGCGACAGCAACCCGCCGGGCATGGGCGTCAAGTTCATCAAGATCGACGACTCATCGCGCAGCCTGATCGATCAACTCGTCGCCAAGAGCGGCGGCGACAGCACGTTCGACCGGGGGCCTGACGGCGCTGCGGCCCAACGAGCTCCGTCCGTTCGTCCCGCGACCGCGCCCGCGCCCGCTCCCGCGCCAGCTCCAGCTCCTGCTGCTGCGGCGGCTCCCCCTACTGCCGCCAAGGCTCCGCGCAAGGTAACGATGATCGGCCTCGGCGCGATCAGCCCAGCTGCAGCTGCCGCCAAGGCGGTAGAAGAGCCCAAGCCTTCGGGCGGCGGCACCTTTTTCCCCGAAACGAAGGGGGAAGAGGACATGCCTCCTCCCGAAGATCGCACCGTGATGAAACAAGCTGCCGAGCTCTTGCAAGACGCGTTGCGTGAGGCGGGTGGCTCGCTCGAGGACGTGACCTCGCATCCGCCCAAGGTCGAGAGCAAACCGCCGGCTACCGCGGCACACGAAGAGGACGAAAAGACTCCGGCTCGTCCCGCTGCGATCGCTGCAGCTGCCGAAGCCGCGTCTGCCGCCGAGAAGCCGAAGCCGGTCGAGGCAACGAAGGCTGCCGAACCCGTCTCGGTCAAGCGCCCCGTCGAGGCTCCGTCGGCGCGTCCCGCTGCCGCACGTCCGGCGTCGGTTCGGCCGGTGCCCGCTGAAGATGCGGGTGACGCCGAAGGTGGTGGCGCGACCAGGATCGTTGCCATCTTGGTCGCGGTCGCGATCGCCGCCGGTCTGATCTTCTTCCTCACCAAGGAGCGCCCGCAGCCGCCGGTTCAAGGACCTTCTGTCGCCTCCGAGCCGGATCCCGAGCCCCCTCAACCGGAAGAGGCGAAGCCGAGCGAGCCTGCGCCCTCTGCCGCGGCGCCAGCCGCGCCGACGGAGGCTGCCCCGGCGGAGTCGGCGGTAGCCCCGAGCGAACCCGCTGCAGCAGCCGCCTCGGCAGCAGCGGCCGCCGCTTCCGCAGCAGCAGCGGCGGCCCCCGAGCCCGCACCGGAGCCCGCGCCCGTCGCCCCGAAGCCGAAGCCCAAGAAGAAGCCGGCAGCCACGGAAGGCGAGCCGGGAACAGCGCCCGAAGCACCTGCTCCTACACCGGCGCCGGAGGCTCCGGCAGAGGCAAAGCCCGCTCCGGAACCCAAGCCTGCGCCGGCCCCCAAGCCCGCGCCGGCCCCCAAGCCCGAAGCTCCGGCAGGCGACAACCCCTACTGATCGTTTCTTGATGCGAGACGGGTGCTCGTTCTTCCGCGAGCGCCCGTCGTCGCTAGTATGGTTGGCAGCGCATGGCGGCGACCCCCAGCGATAGTGCTCGTGCTCTCCCGCGCGTCGATGATGCCCGCGTCGGCACGGTGCTCGCAGATCGCTACCGGCTGAACGAGCTCGTGGGCGAGGGCGGGATGGGCAAGGTCTATGGGGCCGAGCACATCCACATGCGGAAGCGCGTGGCGGTGAAGGTCCTGCACCGTGAGCTTACGACCGTTCCGGAGGTCGTGGCCCGCTTCGAGCGCGAAGCGATGGCCGCAGCCAACATCGATCACCCGAACGTCGCCATCGCGACGGACTTCGGCAAGCTCGCCGACGGCGCGGTCTTCCTCGTCCTCGAGTTCGTGCAAGGCAAGAACCTGCGCGACGAGGTCGCGTCGGGGCCCTTCGACGTCCCGCGCGCCCTCCACATCGCGCGCCAGATCGCCGGGGCGCTCGGGGCGGCGCACACTCAAAGCATCGTACATCGCGATCTCAAGCCCGAGAACGTGATGCTCATCGAGAAGGGCGGCGACCCCGACTTCGTCAAGGTGCTCGATTTCGGCATTGCCAAGGTGCCGATCGATCAAATCGCGAAGGAGGCTCCCTCGGACGCGCCGAAGAGCGGCCACGTCATCACGCGCGCCGGCATGGTCTTCGGGACGCCCGAGTACATGGCTCCCGAGCAAGCGCTCGGGCAGAACGTGGACGGCCGCGCCGATCTCTACGCTCTCGGGGTCATCTTGTTCGAGATGATCACGGGCACGCGTCCTTTTTCGGGCGACGACAAGGCGAGCATCCTCGGTCAGCAGCTCTCGAAGTTGCCGCCTCGTCTCGCCGAAAAGCTCGGGACCGAGGTCCCCGAGTCGGTGGAGCAGATCGTGGTGCGCCTGCTCGCGAAGGAGGTCGCGCTTCGCTTTCAAAAAGCCGAGGAGGTCGCGGGCGCCATCGAAGCGGTCATAGGTCCCATCCCCCGGCCGCAGCTGCCTTCTTCTCCCGGCCTGCCGGTGCCGCACGTCGGCAAGCCCACGTTCTTGCCGCACGACCCGCTGCCGCGCTTCCCGAGCGCGCACACGTTGCCGCGCGTCGATGGACTCGCTGGAGTGCTCAAGGAGGTCCAGCCGGTCGCGGTGATTCCTGGCGCGGAGGCTCCCGA
>JAEZYO010000071.1 GCA_023419055.1 Pseudomonadota bacterium
AGCCGGCGCGAGCGGGTGGTCGAGCTCTTCGAGCCCGGCCTTGGGTTCTGGCGTCTCTGGATGGAGCGCTACTACGCCCGCAAGCACCCGCTCGTCTTCGCCGGCCGGAACGGCGGGTACCAGAAGCACTGGCCGGAGCAGTTCCCTGGCTGGGAGGCCGCTGCCGGGGTGAGGCGTCTCTCCTCTCACATCATGCGGCACACCTACGCCGTCGCCATGCTGAGCGGGACGTGGGGCTACGACCCGAAGTCGCTCGAGTTCGTGCAGCAGCAGCTCGGGCACGCCGAGCGCTCGACGACCGAGCGTTACTACGGAGCCTACGAGGCGGGTACCTGGCGGCGCGAGGTCCGGCAGATGACGGGACGCGTCGAGACCATCCGACGCACGCCGGTCACCGCACTCGAGCTGCTCGGTTCCGGCTCGCAGGCTGGTGCGCAGGCTGGTGCGTCGCCGATCAGGAACCAGGCTTTTTTAGCCGCGACGGGGTCTGATGGGTCCTATCCCCGTCAGTCACCCCGAAAAATAGAAACCCTGCCGCCGCCTCCGACTCGCATCGGTGGCGGCGAAGGCGACCACTGCACCGGATTCCGACGCGTGAATCGCGATGGCGCCTTTCCGCTGCTCGCGGGCACCGAACGAGGTGAAGGCGGCGAGCCTTGCGCGCTCTCGAGTCGCCGGCGTCTGCGAGCGTCTTTGCTCGCTCGTTGATTCGCCCGGTTCGGCGGCGACGAGCCTCGAATCGTCACAGGTCGCGCCCCGCAGCGCTCACCGCACCCTTCGGATCTATGCCGCGGCGCTTGCGACCGCTGACTCCTTCTTCCGCGATCGACCGAGCGCCCTCGAATGCCTTGCAGGCGATTGCTTCTGGCATTCTAGTTGGGCTAAAACGTAAGGCGGAGGAAGCATCGATGAAGCCGCGCCCCTTTGCTTGGTTCCCTGCAGCCGTCCTGTCCGTCCTTTCCCTGAGCTGCAGCGACGCTGCGCCGAATCCGGCGGCGGTGGGCCTGACCCTCGGCATCGCTCCCCCGTCGATCCCGCAGTCCGGCTTTCAGTGCAACACGAGCGGCACGACGAAGTCCATCGGCGAACCGGCGCCCATCGGCACGAACCCGGGCAACCGCATCAACGACGGTGATTCGGGCGTGAAGGTCGACTGCAAGGTGAGCGGCAAGGACAAGTTCAGCTTCTCCGCCTCCATCGAGCAGGGAAAGAACGTGAAGTTCAGCATGTCGGGCGGCAGCATCGACACCGCCACCGGGAAGGGCACGTTCAACGCTTCGCTCTACACCCCCGAGAGCCTCGGTCTCGCAACGGACCCCAGCACGCCTTGCACGATCGACATCAACCCGCCCGAGGCGCCCTACCAGGTCAAGGCGGGCACCCTCTACGCCCAGTGGAGCTGTCCCGTGATGAAGGCGGCTCCGACCACGGCTTGCGGTGTCTCCGGAACGGTCGTCCTCGAGTTCTGCGAGGACTGAGCTCTAGGAGGTCGTCAGGCGAGACGCAGGGGGCGCCCTCTGGGCGCCTCAGGCCTGCTTCGGGGGCTCGCCCGAGCCGTCACCGGTCACTCCAGCGGGTGGAGTGTCGGCGGTGACGTCGGCGGGGCGTGACGCGCGAAGGCTGAGCGGCGTGGGGAGCGTGTCCGACAAGCTGACAGGCTCGTCCCCGGGCTCGGCCTCGATCCGCACCACGAGCGCGGTGATGTTGTCCTCGCCGCCGTGCTCGTTCGCGAGCGCGACGAGCTTGCGGCACACCTCTTCGAGATCGCCGTTTTGCCCAGCCAGGCGCTGGATGTCGGCGTCGTCAATCATCCCGCTCAGGCCGTCGGAACAGAGCACGTAGATGTCGCCGGGCAACACGTCGTCGCTCTGAAGATCGACCGCCACGTGCTCCTGCATGCCGAGAGCCCGCGTGATGACGTTCTTCGGCAGCTCGCTGCGCTGCTCCTCGGTGAGCTCCGGCATCGCGAGCAGGTAGTCGTTCACGAGCGAGTGATCCCGCGTCATCTGCCGGATCTCGCCCTTTCGCACCCGGTAAGCGCGGCTGTCACCGACGTGGCCGATGAACATCTTCCGCTTCTTGCCGCTGAAGAGGGCGCCGACCACGGTGGTGCCCATGCCGTGGAACTCGCGGGAGCGGGTGCTGCGCTCGATGATCTGACGATTCGCCAGCCGGATGCCGGTGAGCAGGCGGTTCTCTTCTTCGCTCAGCCGCGCGTCGAAGTGGAACGGCCAGGTGAAGTCCTCGGTGGCCGTCGCGCGGAAGAAATCCACGATGGCTTCGGTGGCAAGCTTGCTCGCCACGTCACCAGCCCGATGCCCGCCCATACCGTCGGCGACGATATAGAGCGCGTGTTCGCGCAGTATCGCGAAACTGTCTTCGTTGTGGTCGCGCTGAAGACCGACGTCGCTGATTCCTGCTGCTACCGCACGCATAGTCTCTTAGTGCTGGACAGCGAGTAGACCCCGCTCATGCAGCGAGAAAAGATTTCACGGTAGGCGCTCACTGTCAAGCCAAGCCCTCTCCCCTCCCCCGGAATGCGGCAAAAGGCCGCCTCAGAGGGTCAGGATCTCTTTTTCCTTCTGCTGCACGAGCTGATCGATGGATTGCCCTGCCTCGAGCATGAACTCCTCGACCTTCTTTTTCGCGCGCTCCACGTCGTCCTCGCTCGCCCCGCCGGATTCTTTGATCTCGGTCAGCATGTCCAGGGCCTCGTGGCGGGACTTCCGGGTGGCCACCTTGCACTCCTCCCCGTCCTTCTTCGCGATCTTGACGAGCTCCTTCCGGCGCTCCTCGCTCAGCGGGGGGATCGGCACTCGGATGAGGTCACCGTCGGTCTGAGGGTTCAGGCCGAGGTCGCTCTCCCGGATCGCCTTCTCGACGGCCGTCACCATCGACTTGTCCCAGGGCTTGACCGTGATCAAGCGAGGCTCCGGCACGCCGACGTTCGCCATCTGCGACAGCGGCGTTGACTGGCCGTAGTAGTCGACGCGGATGGAGTCGAGCATGGCGGGATGCGCGCGCCCCGTGCGCAGCTTCGCAAGCGCACGCTTCAGGGCCTCTTTGGCCTTCTCCACGGAGTTTCGGAGCTCGGCAAGCGTGTCATCGATCATGGTGCGGTCCTCGGAGTACGAATGCAGACGATGGGCGCCAGGGTCTCCCGGCTCAGGCCCGGAGGGGCATATATCACCCGCTTTCCACGAGCGCGAGGGCCGATGAGGGTGTGCGGGTTGTCCCTCGTCAGCGCGGCTTTTGCTTGGGCTTGACCGACGCGCTCGAGGCACCGGCCTCCGCGCCGGCATCGCTCGCCCCCGCGTCGGCGCTCGCCCAAAAATGCCGCTCGGCTTCGCGTAATTTCTGCTCGTTCTGAGCCTCGACCACGGCGGCCGCGCTCTCCATCATGAGGCGCGCCTTCTCGTCCGCTTCTTTGGTGCGCGACATGACGTAGTACCCGAGGAGCCCGAGCATGGTCGCGGCTCCGGCGAGCCCGCCCGCGAGGAGCAAGCCGCGCCGGGAGGCCGGCGCCGCATCGAGGACGAGATCTTGCGCAACCGGTTGCGCGGTGAGCTCATAGGCGACCCGCTCTCGCTCGGCCTGGCTCCACTCGTTGAGACGAGAGAGCGCGCTCCCGAGCGCATCCGCAGTCTGGAAGCGTTGCTGGAGGTCTCGCGAGCAAGCCTTCGCGAACCAGGCGTCGAACGACTTCGGCAAGTCGGGATTCAGCTTGCTCGGCACCGGCATCGGCGAGCTGCACACCTTGAGCACGACGTCTCCGATCGCCTCTCCCTCGAAGGGGACGCGCCCCGTCGCCGCCGCGAAGGCGCACGCTCCGAGCGACCAGATGTCGGAGGCTGCGCTGACCGGCGCGGACGCGGTCAATCCCTCCGGGCTCATGTAGAGCGGAGTCCCGAGCACCATCCCGGTCTTCGTCGCGGCCACGCCGCCGACGTTGTCGTCGTGAACGAGCTTCGCGATACCGAAATCGACGACCTTCACCGTGTAGCCGAACGGCCCAGCGTCCTTCTCTCTCGCGAGCAGGATATTGTCGGGCTTGAGATCGCGGTGGACCACACCCGCGGCATGCGCTTGCGAGAGAGCGCGCGCCGTCTGCGTCACGATCTCGACCACCTCTTCGAACGGCAGGCGCTGGCGCTGGCGGATGGCCTGGTCGAGCGTTTCACCCTCCAGGTATTCCATCACGATGTACGGGTTACCGCTCGACGTGACGCCGTGATCGATCACTTGAGCGGCGTGGCGACTGCGCACTCGGGCGGCCGCCTTGGCCTCCGTCTCGAAGCGCCGCATCGCCTCCTCGCTCGCCGTAAGCTCGGGGTGAATGAACTTGATCGCGACTGGCTGGCCGAGTGTGGCGTGACGCCCCAACCAGACCGAACCCATGCCGCCGGAGCCGAGCAGCTTCTCGACCTGGTAGCGTTGCGCCACGAGCATCCCTTCGAAATGCCAGGAAGGATGAGCAGACATCGCGATGGAGAAGCGCTAGGTGAAAAGCCTCGGCTGGGCTCGGCGCCCCAACCCGCGACTACGGGTCCGTGCCCCGAGACGCTTCCATCATACTACCAGAATCCTCGAGGCGGGTAGGCCCGACGCCCGCCAGCACTCGAGGCGTCCTCCGACATGCGCCTTCGAGTCGTCACCTACAACATCCACAAGGGCATCGGCGGGCTCGACCGACGGTACCGGATCGACCGCGTCATCGCGGTTCTCGGCCGCGAATCGCCGGACATCGCCTTGCTCCAAGAGGTCGCCGAGGACATGCCCCGATCGGAATTTCACGATCAGGCAGAGCTCCTCAGCGCGGCGCTCAATATGCCTCATATCGCCTACGGGCCCCAGCACCGCTTCAGCATCGGCGGCTACGGGAACGCGATCCTGAGTCGTTGGCCCATCGGCCACCTACAACACGTGGATCTGACGATCGGAGCACGCAAGCAGCGCGGCGCTATCTCGGCGCGCACGCGCGTCCGAGTCGGGCGACACACGCGCACCGTCGTCGTCTTCAACCTCCACCTGGGCCTCGCCGACTCCGAGCGCGGCCTCCAGCTCGAGCGCTTCCTGTCGTCCCACCCCTTCGCCCACCTGCACCACCGCACCCCGATCGTCCTCGGCGGCGACCTGAACGACGTGTGGGGGTCGCTCGGACCGCGCTTCCTGTTACCCGCGGGTTTCCGGCGGGCGGGGGTGCTCCGCAACACGTTTCCGGCAGCCTTGCCCATCCGCCCGCTCGACGGGATCTTCGTGCGCGGAGATCTCCGGGGGAGGTCCCTCAGCGCGCCTCGCGACGCCCTCACCCGTCAAGCCTCCGACCACCTACCGCTCGTCGCGGAGCTCGATCTGCTCATGGACCCGGGCTGATCCGCGCTCGGCGGGAGCGCGCGGCATCCGTCTTGACGCGGGGCGGGCGGAAGACGAAAGGTCCGGGCCGATGACCTCCGAGAGCTCGCGGAATCAGTTGCCCGAATGGAAGGCGCTCGCGGAGCGCGTGCAAGCCGGCAAGAAGCCCAGCCTGCGCGCGCTCTTCCAATCCGACCCGACGCGCGGGAGACGCCTATCTCTGGACGCCTGCGGCATCTTCCTCGACTACTCGAAGAACCTCGTCGACGACGAGACGCTCGCGATGCTGATCGCCCTCGCGAACGCGTCGGGGCTGCGCGAGCGCATCGACGCGATGTTCTCGGGGCAGAAGATCAACGTGACGGAGCAGCGCGCGGTGCTGCACGTCGCGCTGCGCTCCCCGCGTGACGCGAACATCGTCGTCGACGGCCGCAACGTCGTGCCCGACGTCCACGAGGTGCTCGACAAGATGTCGAACTTCGCGGAGCGCGTCCGCGGCGGTAGTTTCAAGGGTCACACGGGAAGGCCGATCAAGAACGTGGTGAACCTCGGCATCGGCGGCTCCGACCTCGGCCCCGTCATGGCCTACGAGGCGCTCCGCCACTACAGTCAGCGCGACCTCACGTTCCGCTTCGTCTCGAACGTCGACGCCACGGACTTCGCCGAGGCGGTCCGCGATCTCGATCCCGAAGAGACGCTCTTCATCGTCTGCTCGAAGACGTTCACGACGCAAGAGACGCTCGCGAACGCGCGGACGGCGCGCGACTGGGCGCTCGCGAAGCTCGAGGATCCGGCCGCCATCGCGAAGCATTTCGTCGCCGTCTCGACCAACGCGGCCGAGGTGTCGAAGTTCGGCATCGACACGGCGAACATGTTCGGGTTCTGGGATTGGGTCGGCGGGCGTTACTCCTACGCCTCGGCCGTCGGCCTCTCGCTCATGCTCGCGATCGGCCCCGACGCGTTCCGCGAGATGCTCGGCGGCTTCCACGAGCTCGACGAGCACTTCCGGACCGCGCCGTTCGAGCGCAACCTGCCGGTGCTGTTGGGCGTGCTCGGCGTGCTCTACAACGATTTCTACGGCGCCGAGAGCGTCGCCATCCTCCCCTACGATCAGTACCTCGCGCGCTTCTCGGCGTACCTGCAGCAGCTCGACATGGAGAGCAACGGCAAGCGCGTCACCATCGGCGGCCGTCCAATCGACTACCAGACCGGCCCCATCGTCTGGGGACAGCCGGGGACCAACGGGCAACACGCGTTCTACCAGCTGATCCACCAGGGGACGAAGCTCGTCCCCTGCGACTTCATCGGCTTCGCGCACAGCCTGAACCCCCTAGGCGAGCACCACGATCTCCTGATGGCGAACTTCTTCGCTCAGACCGAGGCGCTCGCCTTCGGCAAGACCGCCGAAGAGGTGGCCGCCGAGGGAGTCGCGCCGGAGCTCGTCCCGCACAAGGTGTTCCCCGGCGACCGCCCCACCAACACTCTCTTGCTCGATCGCCTCACGCCTGCCGCGCTCGGCAAGCTGGTCGCGCTCTACGAGCACAAGGTCTTCGTGCAAGGCGTGATCTGGGACATCAACCCGTTCGACCAGTGGGGCGTCGAGCTCGGCAAGGTGCTCGCCAAGCGCATCGGCACCGAGCTCACGAGCGAGAGCCGTCCGCCCCTTTCGCACGACAGCTCGACGAACGCGCTGGTCGAGCGCTACCGCAAGCTGCGCGGACGGAGCTGAACCCGGCGCCGCGGACCAAGCTGAGCTCAGCGACGGAAGCGCCCGAGGCCGAGCGCGAGCAGCGCAAAGAGCCCCGCGACCGTCGCTTGCGCCGCGCCGACCGGTAGCTCGAACACGAAGGCGGCGACGTAGCCGGTTCCGCCGGCGAACGCGCCGCCGAGCGCGCCGAGCCAGAGCGCCTGGGGGAGACGCCTGGCGAGCGAGAGCGCGCCGAGCGCGGGCAACACCGCGAAGGCGAACACGGGCAGCGCCCCGAGCGCGCGGGTGGCGACCGCGACGACGGCCGCGACCGAGAGCCAGAGGCCCCCCTCCAGCAGCGACACCGGCAGAGCCTGAACGCGAGCCGCGTCGGGATCGAAGCCGGCGAAGGCGAGCCCGCGCGCTGCCAAGGCCACGCACAGGCTCGCCACGCTACCGACGCCGACGAGCAACCAGAGATCGAGCGGGCGCACCAGGACGGCCGTACCGAACAAGATCGAGGCGATGTCGTGTGCCTCCTGGCTGATCCTGTCGCCGACGATGATCGCGAGCGCGCTCCCGGCGAGGTACACGAAGCCGACGACGACTTCCTTGGGCAGGCGCACGGGAGGGCGCAGCGCGACCATCAGCGCCGCAGCCGCCGCGAACAGAAACGCGAGGAGCACGGGAGAAATCTCGATTCCGGCATGAATTGAGAACAAGAAGGCGCACGCCACGCCGAGGCCCGCCGCCTGGCTGACCGCCGCCGTCACGAACACCGCCCTCCGGAGCACGATGAAGACTCCGATCATGCCGAGCGCGAGACCTGCAAAGACTCCGGCCAGGACCGGGTCCCGATAGAGATCCCAGCTGCCCAGGAACTCTCC
>JAEZYO010000083.1 GCA_023419055.1 Pseudomonadota bacterium
TGCCGGTTGCTCCAGCGCCCGTCGTACCTCCTACGCCCGTGGATGCACCTGCGCCCGTGGATGCACCTGCGCCCGTCGACGCGCCGGTGCCCCCACTGGAAGAGCCACCGGTCGAGTCGTCGTCTTCGCTGCGACCGCCGCAGCTCGGAAGCATCGCGATGAGCGAGGCCGCCGACATCAGCGCGACCGGCAGAATCTGCCTCGAGCGAGCGATCATCACGGAGCCTCCGCGACAACGCAGCGGTTCGCGTCGCAGCTTGCCACGTAGCCCTCGGGCTCGATCGGCACGCACGGAGGGCACGCCCCGGGCTCGGAAGCGCAGACGAGCTCGGACAGCGCCGCCTCGTCGCTGAGGGCCATCAGATCGTCGACGCCATCTCCGCAACCTTCACAGCAGCGAGTGCCGTGCCGGAGCGAGCAGTCGGAAGCGCTCTCGCATGCCGTGACGGGTGTCGTTCGGAGGTCGACGGCTTTGCAGCGACCGGCCTCGCAGGTAGCCGTGAAATACGTGTCGGTCGCTTCTTCGGGAGGGGGCGGAGGGCAATAGATTGCGGGGCAACCGACGAGCTCACACCTCTGGGCCTTTCGATACGCGTCCAGGTACGCGACGTTCAGGGCGACCCAAGACTCGAGCGTGCTCGGCCCGCAAACGCCGCAACAAGAAGCGGTCGTGACCATGCAATCCGAGTTCTCGGTGCACGTGTCGAAAGGCTTCGACCCACAGGCTGTCTCGCACGCCTCGAAGGTCTCGAAGTTGTTTTCGTTGCCACCGCAGCCGCCGTAGACGAACGACTCGCAGACCCCGGTCGCGGAGTTGTGGAAGAAGCGAGGGATCGCCCCATCGCAATCTCCACCCTCTGCCGGGAGCGAACAGATCGCGGACGGCTCCCCCGCCGCGCCGCCGCTCGGGTTCCCGGTTCCGGCCGTACCGGCTCCGCCGGTTCCGGAGCTGGAGCTGCCACCCCCTCCACCTCTGCCCGCGCTCGTCCCGCCGCTACCCGTGCCTGCGGTCCCGCTTCCGGCTCTCGCGCCCGTGCCTCCGCCGTCATCGTCGTCGCGCTGCGCATTCCCGCCGCAGCTCACCAAGATGGAGAGGACGGCGAACGGAAGCGCGAGGAGGAAGGGTGAAGAATTCATTGGGGATCCTTTCAGGGGAGGAGCTCTTCGACGACGCAGCGGTTCGCCTGACAATCGGCAACGACTCCACCGGGCTCGACCGGAACGCACTCCGGACAGGGGGTGCGCTCTTCCGAGCAAACCAGCTTCGACAGGGCGGCGCGGTTCGATACCGCGATGACGTCGCCGCCGCCGCAACCTTCACAACAACTCGAGCCGATGCGGAGCGAGCAATCGGACGGCGCCTCACACTCGGTCACGTCGGTCGTCCGCAAATCGACGGCGATGCAGCGGTTCGCCTGACACGTCGCGACGAAGTAGCCACGTACCGAGGTAGCGGGATCGGGCTCGGGACAGGGACCGCACGCAATGCCGTTGCAGCCTCGGATCGCGTCGTAGGCAGCGTCGCTCTCGACGTTGATGGCGATGAAATCGGCGACTTTACTGGGCTCACAGGCGCCGCAACAGCCCTTTGCTCGGAGCACGCAGTCAGCGTTGTCTTCACAAAGGTCGAGCGCCTTCGAGCCACAGGCTGCCTGGCACTCCTCGAAGGTCTCGAAGTTGTTCTCGTTGCCACCGCAGCCCCCGTAGAGGAACGACTCACACACTCCGCTCGCTGGATTGTGAAAGAAGCGCTGAAAGGCGGCCGTGCAGCTCCCGATGACGGCCGGTAGCGAGCAGAGCGCGGGCTCTCCTCCGGCGCCGCCGCTCGGGTTCCCGCTACCGCCCGCACCCGTGCCGACGGCGCCCGAGGCCCCGCCACGACCAGCACCTCCCTCACCTGCGCTCGTGCCGCCGCTGCTGGCCTCGGACCCATCGCGCGTGTTGCCGCCGCAACTCACGAGCGCGCTCGCGGCGATCGACGCGAGGCAAACCACGGTGATGCGCAAAGAAATCGTCATGGCGGCGGACTCTGCGCCTCGACCACGCAGCGACCGCCCTGGCAATCAGCGGTGAAGCCCTCGGGATCGCCAGGCGCGCACGCCAGACAGGGAGGAAGCACCGCCGGACAGACGAGCTCGGAGAGCGCGACCTCGTCAGAGACGGCGATGATCTCGTTTCCGCCGCAGCCTTCGCAGCAGCTCGCCCCGAACCTGAGCGAGCAATCGGAAGGTTGAGAGCAGGAGGTCGCCTGCGTCGCTCGGAGGTCGACGGCAACGCAGCGTCCGGCCTCACACGTCGCGACGAAATAAGGCCGATTCGAGACGCCAGGCTCGGGCGGGAGGCACGGCGCGCAGTCGACGAGCTCGCAATTTTGAGTTTTCCTGTACTGATCGGTGTGCTCGACGTTCAACGCGATGAAGTCGGAGAGTTGGCTCGGCTCACAACCACCGCAACAGCTCCGCGCCGCGAGCAGGCAATCGCCGTTGTCCTCGCAGGAGTCGAGCGGCTTCGAGGCGCAGGCGGCTTCGCACTCCGCAAGCGTCTCGAAGTTGTTCTCGTTGCCCTCGCATCCACCGTAAATGAAGGGTTCGCAGAACCCCGTCTCGGCGTTGTGGAAGAAGCGCGGAAAGTACGCGTTACAGGAGCCCGACTGCGCCGGCAGCTCACAAAGCGACGGCGACGTGCTGCCCCCCGTCGCGCCCGCTCCGGTGGTACCGCCCACGGCCCCAGCTCCCCCCGCGGCGCCAGTCCCGTTACCGCTGCCGCCCGCGCTGCTCTTGCCGCCGCTTCCTGGGCTGCCGCCCTTTCCGCCGGAGCTACCTCCGCTGCCCGCCCCGCTGCCGCCCGAGCCTCCGTCGTCTTCGACGTCCGTCGCTCCACCGCAGCTCGCGGCCGAAAATCCCAGCGCTACGGCGAGAGCGAGCGCAGAAAACGACCGATGAGGCGTCATCGACGCCTATGTAGCAAGTCCTGCACCAGAGGGAATTCAGCAGAGCAACTCCCCGCGCGCGGGGACGAACCACGATCCCAGAGCCCGTCGAGTGCCAATTTGTGCCAAGCGAAACCTAGGCCCAGCGCGCTTCCATCTCGGCAGAATCGCTGCGGTCACCGCCGCCGCTCACGATGCGCAACCGCACGAATTTCGCGCCCGCGATCTCGAGCAGGGACTCGCACGAGCCCGCGATCTCGTTCCACATGTTCTCGTCGAAGCCCGTGCAGCCGGTGCACCTCGCCCGGATGAAGCCGCGCCGTGACTCGTCGATCGCGAAGGAGCCGGTGTCGTAGTAGGTATTGAAGACGCGCTGCGACATGCCGACCAGGGCTTGGGGCGAGATGAGCTTGGCGAGGATCTGTTTGTGGACCCCAGCCATGTCATGACGCGCCGCGAGCTTGCCGATCTCACGCGCGAGATCGGGTCCTTCTCCGGTCGTGAGGCGAAAGGCGCGGAAACAAGCCTTGTAGAGCTCGATCGAGTACCAGTTCGTCGCGAGGATGGTGCGATAGCGAAACCCCTCCGCGAGCTCGGCGGGTAGGTGCTCCTCGAGACGGTCCCGGGCTCCTCGACCTCGAAGCTCGGTGAAGCAGAGCTCGATGGTCTTGAACGCAACGCCCTTGACCTTGGGCTCGGTCATTCGCTCCCGACACAGGATGTCACTGCGCGGTCTCGCACGCTACTCTTCTGCGTAGATTCGCCTACCCCGAGGGAGGCCCAGGGCGAGAAGGCGGCGGTCGAGCGGCGCTTTCGTCCGTGATTCGAGCGCGACCAGCCGATCCGACCCCTTCGGCCCGGTCGCTCCGAGCCGAAGGGTGAAGGTTGGGCGAGGCTAGTTGGCTCCGGACAGGATCTTGAACTCGACGCGCCGGTTCTTGGCGCGCCCCTCGTCCGTGTCGTTCGTCGCGACGGGCTTGTTCGGACCGAAGCCCTCGCTCTCGAGGCGGCTCGCAGCGATGCCCTTGTTGATGAGGTAGTTCTTGCAAGCAGCCGCGCGCTCCTTGCTCAAGCGCATGTTGAGCGCCAGCGCGCCGCGGTTGTCCGTGTGACCGTAGACGCCGACTCGATACTCGGGGCGCGACTCCATCAAGGTCACGACCTCGTCGAGGATCGGGTAGCTGCCGGGCTTGATCACGGCCTTGCCGAACTCGAACTCGATCGGCTGGAGGATCTCGACCTCACCGGTCTCGCTGACGCGGGTGAGCGTCGGGCAACCGTTCTTCTCCGCGATCTTGTTGCGCGGACCGGGCTCGGTCGGGCACCTGTCTTCTGCGTCGGGGATCTTGTCGTTGTCGACGTCTTCCTCGGGGCAGCCGTCCTCGTCCTGAACGCCGTCCTTGTCCTCCGGCTTGTCCGGGCACTGGTCGACGTTGTCGGGGATGCCGTCCTTGTCGCGATCGGAGCTCGCAGGGCAGCCGTCGGTGGGAGCCGGGGGCTTGCCGTCCTCTTTCTCGTCCGGACACTTGTCGACAGCGTCGGGATAGCCGTCGCCGTCGCGATCGGGCTCGTAGTCCTCGACGTCCGGAATCACCTTCACCTTGGGAGGAGGCGACGCTGGCTCGACGTCTTTCAACGTGAACCAGTAGCCGATCGAGACCAGGATGCGGAAGTCGGGGGCGCCGTAGCCGGTGGCGAGGCGAGTGCCCGCGCCGCCCATGGCCCAGAGCTGCTGCTTGCGATCGATCAGCATGCGCGCCTGCGCGAGCCACTCGATGTCGGTGTTTCGGCCTTTGAAGAAGCTGCTTTCGTCGTCGGGGCCGAGCGGGACGAGGCCAGTCGTGCCCCAGAGCTCCGCGCCGATGCGGAGCTTGTCCTCGCGGAGCGGGACGTACGCGCCGAAGGCCCAGCGGAGCTCCGTGCCGGTGTAGAGATCGCCCTCTTCACCGCCGATGCTGCGCTCGGGTCGGAAGTGCGGACCCAGGTTGCCGCTCAAGAAGAACTTGCCGAAATCGACGTCGCCCAACCCGAGCAGGTAGCCGGAGAGCCCGTCGTCACCCGCGAACGCAGGCGACGCACCCGTAGGAGCGAACAGCGCGCCACCGACACCGATCCGGATGTTGCGGCGATCGTTCTCGAACAACTTCACGCGCGCGTCGAAGCGGAGATCGTGCGCGGCCACCGGGTTGTCACCGATGCCGCCGGTCCCGACGCCCGCGCCCTGAGGATCGTCACCCGCGAACTTGTAAGCAGTGACCGGGAGCGAGATGTTGAAGCTTGCGCGATTCGCGACCTGCACACCCGCGTTGAAGTAGAGGATGAGCTGACCCTGAACCGGATTGTCGATCTCCTCGCGCGCCACCGGATCGTCGGTCACGGCCGTGTCGCGCAGTGGGTTGTGCGTGTAGCCGAGCGCCGCTTGCCCGTAGAAGCGCGTGACGTCGTACATCTTCGGGCGCCACACCATGAACCCGTCGTCGGGCGCACCGGAAATCTGCGCGCGATCGAGGTAGAAATAGTCCGATTGCGCCTCCGCCTCGTTGGCGGAGAGCAAGCACCCCGAAAGCGCCGAAATCAGGACGCCAAACGCTCCGCGCCGGCGCCGCAAAACCTCTCTCAACCGCTCGATTAGCAGCACGGCAAACGAACGTACTCCTCGCGGCGCGACATTGAAAGTCGTTCAATGCCTCGGCCGGGTGGCCAGGCCCGCGCCCGGTGTGTGGGATACCAGCGCCCTCGAAGCTGCCTCAGAGCTCGGCGAAGATCTCGCAGACCCAAACGCTGCCGTCTTCGTCTTCGGCGACTCCTACTCCGACGGCACTAAAACGCTCGAGCAAGAGGTTTTCCCGATGCGAAGGGCTCGACCAGAGCGCGCGATGTGCCCGCAGGGGGTCCGCCGCGTGCGCGACGTTTTCACCCGTTGCTCGGGCTTGGATCCCCGCTTTTGCGACGCGCTCGGCCGGGTTGCCTTCACTCAGATCGTGCGCGATGCGACGCGCAGCGCGCATCGCGTGGGCGTGCTCTTCTGCGACGCGAGAAAGACGCGGGTCGAGTCGCAAGGAGCGAGCCCCTTCGGTCGCTCGCGCGGCGTTGATCATGGCGAGGAGCGCGGCCGGCGCGTCCGCCGCGCTCGCTGCCGAGAGCTCGCCCGGCACGGAAGCCGCGCTGTAGTCAGGCGCCGGGTCGACGTCCGCGTGCACGAGCGCCTCGGCGACCGGCCGCGGACCACCGGCCACGGTAGCGAGCACCTGAGTCAACCAAACGCCGCCCCGATCGGCGCGAAAGCGCGCTCGCACCCGCTCGGCGTCGCGACTCGTCGGGACGGCGAAGGGTCGGCCCGTGGGGCCGAGCACGAGCACCATCGCGTCCGTGGCCTCCACCAGCAACTTCGCCTCGACGTCGAGCCAGGTGCCGCTCGCCACCAGCGTCGGGAGCGGTCGCAGATCGGCGAGCACGTCGCTCCCCACCGCGACCACCACGCTCCGACCTCGCGCCGTCGAAAGGCTCGTCACGCCGCAGCGCCGCTCACCCTGGTCGGTGATGGATGCCGCCCAATCGGGCAGACGCTCCCGCGCGATCTCGATCGCGCCCGGCCCCGAGAGCGTCCACGCGCGCGGCCACACGTACGGCGACCCCTGCTTGCGAAGCTGATAGGCGATGGCCGCGACGTCCGGCGCGACCTCCGGGTGCTCGCTTCGGGCGAGCCAATCTGCCACGGCGTCGAGCGCGCCCTCTCGACGCCCGCAGAGCTCGGCGAGCTCGGCGTCGAACGGCTCTGCGCTCGGCGCCCTCGGAGACTCGGTGCTCGCCTGCCAGCCGAACGCGGTCGGGTCGACGGTTCGGTGCCTAGGCGCCTTCTCACTCGTGGTCTCTCGGGCGGGCGTTCGCGCCGAGGGGCCCGCGCAAGAAAGCGCGCCCGCAGAAACCAGTGCTAGAAGGATCGCAGCGCCGTGGCCCATCGCAGAAGACAGTATGCCAAAGCCTTGGTAGGGTGAGGTTCGCGACACCCGAATGCGCCGGTTCACGACAGCAGCCAAGGTCGGCGTCTTCGCCGTGGTCACGGTCGTGGCCGGCCTGCTCATCTACCGCTTCATCGCCAAGTCCGGCGCCGGCGGCAGAGGCTACGTCGTGTACGCGCTGCTCCGGGACGCGACCGGGCTCGCCAAGCACTCCCAGGTGCGCATCGCCGGCATCCCCGTCGGCAATATCGAGGACATCCGCCTGCAGGGCGACAAGGCGCGCGTCGACATCCGCATCAACCCGGACGTGCCGCTCTATGACGACGCGACCGTCTCCAAGGTCGCCTCGAGCCTGCTCGGCGAGTACATGGTGGCCATCACCGCGGGCACCCAGGGCAAGCGCACGCTGGAGGACGGCGATCAGATCAAGATCGTCAACGACGCGACCAGCACCGACCAGCTGATGCGCGAGGTGGCCGACATCGCGGCCGACGTGAAGAAGGTCTCGTCGGCGCTCGCCGATGCGGTCGGCAGCGACGCCGGTCGCCAGAACATGAAGGACACCCTCGAGAACCTCGCGCAGGTGACGCAGGCTCTGAACGAGACCGTGCGCGAAAATCGGGAGTCGATTCGCAGCATCCTGGTCAACGTCGAGAACATCACCGCCAAGAGCTCGCCCGAGATCGAGCGCATCCTGGAGAACGTACGCGTCACCACGAGCGAGGTGCGCGAGCTGATGGGCAAGACCGAGGGCGGGGAGCAGCCGCAGGCCGGCGAGGTGCGCCAGATCATCGACAAGGTGAACCGCGCGAGCGACAGCCTGGAGAACGCGCTCAAGAACATCGACGCGGTGAGCGGTCGCCTCGAACGCGGCGAGGGCACGCTCGGGCGCCTCACCAAGGACGAAAAGCTCATCAACGAGGTCGAGGGCGTGGCCGAGACCGTGGGCGACTTCGTCGGCGGGATTTCGCGCCTCCAGACCATCGTGGTCTTGAGGACCGACTATCAATTCCTCTCGAGCACGGTGAAGAGCTACGTCGAGCTCCGCCTCCAGCCGCGCGAGGACAAGTACTACCTGATCCAGGTGGTCAACGACCCCAAGGGTCTCACCCGCTACGAGCAGATCGACGTCGACACCACGAACACCAACGAGCCTCCGCACTACCGCGAGGTGCGCACCGTCACGAGTAACTCGTTCCGCTTCTCGCTCCAGTTCGCCCAGAGCTTCGGCCCCTTCACTGGCCGCTTCGGCATCATGGAGTCTACCGGCGGCGCAGGGCTCGATCTCTTGCTCTTCCAGAACCGCTTCGAGCTCCGTCAGGACCTCTTCGGCTTCGGTGAGGTCGTGGTCCCGCGCTGGCGCATCTCGCTCGGCTACGAGTTCGTGAACCGGGTCTGGCTGCTCGGCGGCGTGGACGACATTCTTTCGGACTCCCGGCGCGACTACTTCGTCGGGCTGCAGCTCAAGTTCAACGACGAGGATCTGAAGACGATCCTGCCGTTCACGCCCGGATCCTTCCAGTAAGCCGCCCGCGCGCTCCTCCCAGAGAAGAGGGAGCCGCGAGTCTCCCCGGCGCTACGGGATGGAGCGCTCCCGGTTACGTCACTTCGGCGCCTCGGGGTGAGGCGCCGGAGACGAATCTCGAAAGCGCTATGGTGCTGACGAAGACGACCGAGGACGACCGCTCACTTGGAGTGAGGCGGCATCTTCGCTTCTTTGAAGACCACGTGCTGACGAACGACCGGATCGTACTTCTTGATCTCGAGCTTGTTCGTCTGGGTGCGCTTGTTCTTCGTCGTGTAGTAAGTGAAGCCGGTGCCGGCCGAAGAAACGAGGCGGATGTTCTCGCGCATGACGGGCGGGCTCGTACCACGGGGAGGGGGTGAAGACCAGGGAGAAGAAGCCGGTCGAAGCAGAATTCGCCGTCCCGGGACGAAAACGTTCTTGACGGCCCGGGGATTGCGTGGCTGACTCCCGGCCCCTTCGAACGGGACTTAGACCGCCATGAAGCGCACGTACCAACCGCACAACACGAGCCGGCTCCGCACGCACGGCTTCCGCAAGCGCCTCAGCACCAAGGGCGGCCGCAAGGTTCTGGCGAACCGTCGCCGCAAGGGTCGCTGGCGCCTGACGGTTTCCACCTATAAGAAGTAGCCGTGGCGCTCGCGCGCCGCGCTGCCCGGTTTCCGGCTGCCGCGCGGGTCCGCAAGCGCGCCGAGTTCCTGCGCATCCAAGGCGCGGGCCGGCGCGTGACCACGCGTCATTTCGTGCTGATTCTGGCCCCTTCACCGGAGCCGGATGGTCCAGCGCGGCTCGGCATCACCGCCTCCCGAAAGATCGGCGTCGCCGTCGTGCGAAATCGCGCCAAGCGCCTCGTGCGCGTGGCTTTTCGCTCGACGCCCGAGCTCTGGCCTCGGGGCGCAGACGTCGTGGTGATGGTGAGGACTGCCCTCGACTCGCTCAAGGCGGGCGACGTCATCGCCGAGTGGCTCGACGTGGCGCCCGTCATCGAGCGTCGCTTTCGCGAGGTGCTCGCCAAACGCGGTGAGGCTCGCCAGTCGAAGCCGGACCGACAGAAGCGCTGAAGGCCCTTGCCGGTGCGCGGCAATCGTCGAAGACTTCGGCCCAGTGATCGCGCGCCTGCTCATCGGGCTGATCCGGATCTATCAGGCGGTGATTTCCCCGTTCTTGGGGCCCGTCTGCCGGTTTCATCCCTCCTGCTCCCGCTACGCGGCGGAGTGCCTGCGCCTGCACGGCGCGGCTCGCGGCAGCTGGCTCACCGTTCGCAGG
>JAEZYO010000103.1 GCA_023419055.1 Pseudomonadota bacterium
GCAAACCGCTATCCGAGCGTGGCCGAGCTCTTGCTCGACCTCGAGCAGGTCGCTCGCGGTGGCGAGGTCGCCGTGCCGGTGCGCCCGCTCATCTCCGCGCCGGACGCTTACGAGCCCGTCACCGATCAGGGCGAGCGGGCCGTCGGGGTCCTCGCCAAGCGGTTCGGGCCCTACGCTCGCGTCCCCGAGCTCCGCTCGCGAGCTCGGAAGAAGACCTCCGAATCCTGAGCTGTTTCGTCAAACGCTGAGTCGGGCCAACGCGCTCGCATTCCAGCACTGACGAAAAACTCGGTTTCTGGTGACCTGCCTGCCTCACTCCGGGTAGTTTGGGTGACAGTGTCCGAGAGTCGGAGGGAAGTACGGATGTTGGGACGAGTGTTCCTCGGAGTGGTTGGTGGAGTCGCCCTGACGGGTTGCGTGATGATCACGGAGCGCCCTGCGGACTCGAGTCCTCCGCCGAGCCCTGCCGTTCCGCCGCCGCCTCCTCCCCCTGCTGCCCAGGCGGAGCCGGCTGCCGCTCCCACGACCCAAAAGGCATTCGTCTCTGGGCAAAGCCCCGCAGCGGCGCCTCATCCGTCCGCCGCTCCGGAAGCGCCGGCCGCTGAGCCTCGATGAGCAGCCTGACTCGGTTTGCTCTCTTCGAGGTATAAGGGGCACCATGACGACTGGAACCGACCTGATGAATCGCCTTTCGGCCAAGGTGTCCGAGAAGAAGGACAGCCTGAAGAGCATTGGCGCGATCTACAAGTTCGCGCTCGAGGGCGACGGAGGGGTCACTTTCGTGGTCGACCTGAAGAACGACCTGACCCTCAAAGAGGGCGACGGACCAGCGGAATGCACGATTCGGATGTCGGTGCAGGACGCCGCGGACCTCTTCGAGGGTCGCGCAAACGGCCAGGCCCTCTTCTTTACGGGTAAGCTCCGAATCGAGGGTGACATGGGCCTCGCGTTGCGATTGCAGAGCCTGACGGATATCCTGAAGTAATTGCGACCGAGGCAGCGCGCATTGGCGGGGGCCCCCACGAACCATGAGTGAACCGCGGCAGAGAAACTTCGAGATCACTTGGCCGCTCTTCGGTGACGCGCAGGGCGCTCCTTTTCCTGTCGACCCGCACCAGACGCTCGTTCCCTACGCTCCCCCCAGCGCCGAGCTCGAGCGTCTCGCGGCGCGCGAGGATCTGCCTGCCGAAAACAACGAGCTCTTCGAGCGCGAAGCGCGGCGCATGCGCGAGTCGTTGCCGCCGACCGCGCCGGAGTGGATGCGGGCGGCGCGCGGCCTCGCCGACTGGCTCGAGCAGTGCATCGCTCGAGGAGCGATCACTCCCATGGAGCAGGTGATCGTCGCTCGCACCTGGGCGGCCTTCGCGCTCGGCGGCGCGACCGAGCCCACCATCCTGCGAGTCGCGCGCCTGGTGCGCCGCGCTCACGTCGCGATTCGCGAGCTCCCGCGCGACGACAAGCTCCACATCGCCCTCCGCTCGGCGGCGGCGGTGCTCCACAACGGGCTGCCGAGCGGCGTGCGCAAGCGCATGCCGTTCGAGCGCGCGGTGCAGGTCACGCGCTTGCTCCACGACGAGCTCGATTCGTGGGCGGCCATCGTCGAGGGCACCTCGGAGCTCCTCGGCTGGAAGGACTACGCTCGCGTCCACGCTGCGAGCGCCATTCGAGCCGTGCTCGAGAAGAACCCCTGAGTGCCCGCCCCCCGCGTCGCCTACTTCGGACCCGCCGGAACTCACACCCACGCCGCCGCAAGGAAGGCGTTCCCCGACCTCGTCGGCGTGGACCGCCCGACCATAGCGGCCGTCATCGAGGCCGTGGCCGCGGGTGAAGCGGACTTCGGCGTCGTCCCGATCGAAAACTCGACCGAGGGCGGCGTGACGTCGACGCTCGATGCCCTGCTCGAGAGCCGCGCGCGGTTGCGCGGCGAGCTCGTGCTCGAGATCGCTCAGTGCCTGGCGTCCAAAGAGAGCACGCTCGCCGACATCGAGCGCGTCTATTCTCACCCTCAGGGGTTGGCTCAGTGCCGGCGCTGGCTCGCGGCCAACCTGCCGCACGCCGAGGTCGTACCCTTCGCGTCGACCAGCGCTGCGGCGCAGAGGGCCGCGAGCGAGCCGCGCTCGGCGGCCATCGGCAGCGCGCTCGCGGCGGAGCTCTACGGGCTCACCGTGCTCGCCCACGCGCACGACAGCAGCGACAACGCGACGCGGTTCGTCATCCTCGCGCTCGAGGACGCGGCCCCCACCGGGCGCGACAAGACGAGCCTCGTCTTTTCGACCCTGCACGAGCGAGGGGCGCTGCGCCGCGCGCTCGAAGTGTTCGACGCCGAGAACATCAACCTGACGCGCATCGAGTCACGCCCGGCGAAAGGCCGTCGCTGGGAGTACGTCTTCTTCACGGACCTCGAGGGACACCGGCTCGACGAGCCCGTCGTCCGGGCTCTAGCCCGCCTCGGGACGCTCTGCTCGCGCGTCCAAGTGCTCGGCAGCTATCCGCGCGCAGAATGAATTTCTTTTCATTTTCGCGAACTTACATTTGCCCACCTGTCCAAGTGTCCGCTACCGGCTGGATCAACTCGCCAAGACCGTTATATAGGTTTCAACGAGGTGGCCGACGATCCGGCGTTCAGAATCGAGCGATCCGCTGACAGCGGGTTTCGCACTCGCACGAAAATCGTCTACGTGCTCCGCGGTAGCGCGCGCGAGTACAAGCTCAACCGAAGCCCGCTCGTGATGGGACGGAGCTCGAGCTCCGACATCCAGGTGGAAAGCAGCCTCGTTTCGAGACAGCACGCCCGGCTCACCATCACCAACCTGGGTGTCTTGGTCGAGGACCTCGGCAGTCGGAACGGCGTGTTCTTGAACTCCCAGCGGATCCGCGGCTCCGTCCGGATGAAGAGCGGAGACAACCTGACGGTAGGCGACGAGACCTTCGTGCTCGCGGAGCTCGAGGAAGCCATCGAGGACGTCAAGGCCGGCATCACGCTCGTCGGCGTCCAACGAGACAGCTACTCCGACGAGGACCGCTCGGCGGCGACGCGCTCGGCGGACGTGTTTCAGCTCCTCGCGGGCGTCGTGGACAAGGCGCTCGCGCTCGGGCGGGGCGAGGAGGCCGAGCACATCATCGGCACTCACCTGACCGCCGCCATGCGAGACGCAGAGAGCGGACGTCGCGTGTCTCCCGACCTGGCCCGCTCCGCCGCCGGTTACGCGCTCAAGCTCGCGAGCGCGACGAACAAGCCGAGCTGGATCGACTACACCATCCGCCTCTATCACCTGCTGCGGCTCGCGCTGCCGCTCGCGCTGGTCGACGACATGTACTCGCTACTGCGTCGCGTCCGCGGCATCGATCTCGCTCTGCTCCGCGAGTACAACGAGGCGCTCCGCGACCGCGCCGACGAGCTCACGCCGGCGGAGCGCTTCGTGCTCCAGCGCATCGGCGGCCTCGAGCGCCTCGCGGCTTGGCAGACCAACAACACCTATTGAGGGGCGACGCGGGGGTCGCGCTCAATCATCGGACGTTTCGAGCTCGAGCAGCTCGATCTCGAACTTGAGCGGCGCGTTCGGCGGGATCGTCGGGGGCCGACCGGCCTTGCCGTACGCCATGTCACTCGGGATGGTGAGCTCGCGCTTGCCGCCGACCTTCATTCCGACGACGCCCTCGTCCCAGCCGCGGATCACCGATCCTTCCCCGAGCGTGAACTCGAAAGGCTCCTTGCGATCGACGGAGCTGTCGAACTTCGTGCCGTCCATCAGGGTGCCCGTGTAGTGCACCTTGACGCTGTCGCCCTTCTTGGCCGCGGCTCCCTTGCCGACCTTGGTATCCTCCTTGAGGAGCTTCTTCACGGCGGCGGTGGGCGCGGCCTCGGGCGCCGACCCCGAAGGCGCGGCGGAGGCGGTGCCGGCGGTGTCGTAGAGCACCGATCGAGAAGCTTCTGGTTCAGGCACCTTTTCCCGGCAGGCGACGAGAGCGATGACCCCGAAGCAAACGAGCGCGCGCATGGCCGGCGTTTTAGCGTCCCGAACGTGCGCTGCCAAGCCCGCTCGATTAACGTCTCGGGATGGCTGCCAAGACGTTCTTCCGCTACCTGGTCCGCGGCTGTCTCGTCGCCGCGCCCCTCGGGCTCACCGTCTACATCGTGTACCTCACGCTGAAGACGATCGACGGCTTGCTCCCCATCCCAGTGCCGGGGCTCGGGCTCTTGATCACCGTCGCCCTCTTGACGCTGATCGGATTTCTGACATCGAACGTGGTCGGACGCGGAGTCGTCGAGCTCCTCGACCAGGTGCTCCAGCGGGTCCCCCTGGTGAAGCTCGTCTACACGTCGATCAAGGATCTCATCGGCGCGTTCGTGGGAGACAAGAAGAGCTTCACGCACCCCTGCGCGCTCCGCATCGACGGCGGTCCGCTCAAGCTCCTCGGCTTCGTGACGCGCGACGCGTTGCCGATGCTCGGGCTACCGGGGCACGTCGCCGTCTACTTGCCCCAGTCCTATAACTTCGCCGGCAACCTGGTGATCGCTCCGAGCGAGCACATCGAACGCCTCGACGTGCACAGCGCGGAGCTCATGACCTTCATCGTCTCCGGCGGCATCTCCGGGCTCGGCGCGACGCACTCTCCCAACCCTATCCCGCGCGACTCGCTCCTCGATGGGAGGCGCGCTACCCAGACGCCTACTCCACCGGGCGGAGCGATCGAGGGCTGAGCTGAAGCGCGCCGTCGCCCGAAGACTCGAGGATCTCGCTCGCCTCGGTCGCCGTGAAGCCGAGCACCTGGACGAGCTTGTCGAGCAGCGCCTTCTCCTGCTCCGACTGCTCGCCGTCCGCGTGCGTGAGGAGCGCGGCGTTGGCGAGCAAGAGCTCGCGATCGTCGCGGCTGAGCTCGGCGAGCGGGATGTCGTTCTCGAAGGTGCGCCGCGCCTTCGCGTAGTCGAGGATCTCCTGCTCCTCCTCCGGCGTCGCGTCGAAGCCACAGAGCAGGCCCTCGATGACCCCCGATTCGGGCGCCTCGAGCTTGCCGTCTGCCCAGGCTACTGCGACGAGCGAACGAACGATGTTCTTCTCTCCGGGCGTCATGAGCGGAGATCTTAGCCCGAGGGCCGGCGGGCACAAAGCCGAACGGCGGGCCCCCACGAGAGGAGACCCGCCGTCTTTCTGGCTTTGGGCGGTCGGAGCGGACGCTCAGTAGCGGTAGAGCTCGGGCTTGTAGGGGCCCTCGACCGAGACGCCGAGGTAATCCGCCTGCTTCTTCGAGAGCTGATCGAGCTTCGCGTTCAGCTTCCCGAGGTGAAGGCGAGCCACCTTCTCGTCGAGCTTCTTCGGCAGGATGTGCACGCCGAGCGGGAACTTCTCGCCGAAGAGGGCGATCTGGGCGAGCACCTGGTTCGTGAAGCTCGCGCTCATCACGAAGCTCGGGTGACCCGTCGCGCAGCCAAGGTTCACGAGCCGCCCGCGCGCGAGCACGATGAGCTTCTTCCCGTCGGGGAAGATGAAGTGATCGACCTGCGGCTTGATGTTCTCCTCACGGATGCCCGGCTGTGACTCGAGCCAGGCCATGTCGATCTCGCTGTCGAAGTGGCCGATGTTGCACAGGATGGCCTCGTTCTTCATGGCCTGCATGTGCTTGCCGGTGACCACGTCACAGCAGCCCGTCGCGGTCACGACGATGTCGGCGAGCGGCGCCGCCTCGTCCATCGTGACGACCTGGTAGCCCTCCATCGAGGCCTGGAGCGCGCAGATCGGATCGATCTCCGTGATGAGGACGCGCGCGCCGAGGCCGCGCATGGCCTGCGCGCAGCCCTTGCCCACGTCTCCGTAACCCGCGACCACGCACACCTTGCCCGCGAACATCACGTCGGTCGCGCGCTTGATGCCGTCGGTCAAGGACTCGCGGCAACCGTAGAGGTTATCGAACTTGCTCTTCGTGACGGAGTCGTTGACGTTCATCGCCGGGCACTTGAGCTCGCCCTTCTTGAACATCTCGTACAGGCGATGCACGCCCGTCGTGGTCTCCTCGGAGAGGCCCCGGATGGGATCAGCGCCCGAGAAGAGCTCCGGGTGCTTCTTGTGGATCCAGAGCGTGAGATCGCCGCCGTCGTCGAGGATCATGTTCGGGCCCTTGCCGCCCTCGAACGCGAA
>JAEZYO010000111.1 GCA_023419055.1 Pseudomonadota bacterium
CTCGCGTTCGAATTCTGCCCGCGAGCCACAACCTTCCGGAACCCGAAAGCTCTCGTCTCCCGCGACCGGAGGCGCGAACAGCGCCATCCCCGCGATCCACGCCAGGCGTGAGACCGCCCGGACGGGCCGCGTAACGGGAGAGGGCAACACGGGGCGTTCGGGTAGTACACGACGCCGCCCGTGCTTGAAAAGGTCTCAGGCGCGGCGATGAAGTCGGTTCATCGAAAGCTTCGAACTACGCGCTCGGCTGTCTTGTCCCGAGGCGATCCACATCGTCGAGTCGGGAGACGAATGCCGCGTCCGCTGCGGGTGGCACTCCCTTGCGAGCTCGCGCGACGTGGCCTCGCATTCGTCCGTGGAGTGAACGAGACTGGCGTCGGGGCCACGTCGATGATTCGCTCAGGTGAGCCAATCTGGCACGGTGATTGCTCCTGTTGAGGTCACTGCATTGGAGCAATCCCATGAGTGATACAGCCGTGTTTTGGACCCTCGTCGGCATCGCAGTGCTGGCGGTGATCGTACTCGCCATCGCAGCCGCTCGAGGCCGCGCCCACTCTCGGAGGGCTGCGCTCAAGCGCCATTTCGGGCCTGAATACGATCGCACGGTCGAAGAGGTC
Source organism: Pseudomonadota bacterium (assembly GCA_023419055.1). Next base: position 618 of record JAEZYO010000111.1, read on the forward strand.
GGCCCCGAGCGTGCGGATCGAGTGCTCGCGGAGCGAGCGGATCGGGTGAAGCGCTTCAGAGTTCGAGAGCTGAGCGCTACCGATCGCGAGCGATTCTCGTCCGAGTGGATGCGCATCCAGGCCGCCTTCGTGGACGATCCGGCCGTGGCCGTCGGCGAGGCCAACGCGCTCATCGAGCAAGTCATGCGCGCTCGGGGCTACCCGAGCCGAGGCTTCGAGGAGCGTCTGGAGGATTTGTCCGTCGACCATCCGGCGGTCGTCCAGCACTACCGGGCAGCGAGCGCCCTTTCGGATTCGAGCCGCACGGGACAGCTCAACACCGAAGAGCTCAGGCAAGCGGTCGTGCACTATCGCGTGATCTTCGCCGATCTGCTGCAGGAGCCGCCGGGCCACCCAGGTCGAGGTTTCCGTAGCGCCCACGCCACTTGACCGAAGCGGGGGGCGCGAGCCCTGACCCAAAGGAGGCGCTCATCGCAAGCGCCTCCGATGGTCGTCGAGGCGAGGAAGGCCAGGTTTTTTAATCATCTTTCCTTAGAGTCGGTCCTAGAACCTCGGACCGAGCCTGGCCCAAGAGACGGAGCAGACCAAGGCGCGACGACGACGCGTGCTGAAGCATGCTGAGGAGGAGCAACGCAGGAATGCGACGCGGATCGGAAGGCCAGCGACGGGAGAGGTTCTAAGACCGGCTCTTAGACGCTGAGAGGCTGTCTCGGGCCGTGGGGCGTCGCTCAGGGCGGCTAGCCTTTCGGTTGCAACGTGAAAACCGTCAACGTAAAGACGCCCCATGCAGAGTTCGACCAGTGGGGCGCTCGTCTTCCTTTTGGGCACGGCCCTCGCGGCGTGCATTTCGTGTGGAGGGGGTGACTCGGACGACGGAGAAGGCACCGGAGGTTCGAGCTCGAACACCGGATCAGGCAATCCGGGCATCGACGTCGGCAACGGATCGAACGGTCCCAAGCCCGGCACCGGCAACGCCGAGTGCAAGCCCGGGCCGGACGACGAGGGATGCGTCGGCACCGCTTACGAGGGTGAGAACATCCCGCTCGACATCTACGTGATGTTCGACCTCTCGTGCTCGATGAGCTGCTCGGTCGACACGTCGGGTTGCTGTCGCCTCGACAACCCCGTCCCGGTCGAGCAGGAGCGAATTCAGCCGGTCCGTCAGGCCATGCGGGAGTTCCTGAAAGATCCGGCGAGCGTCGGCATCGGCGTCGGGCTCGGCTTCTTCGGCGATCACGATCGCACTCTCGACAACGATCCGCAGGTCTGTACGGTCGAGTCGCACGCTGACGCGACGGTCGAGATCCAGCGACTGCCGGGCGCCGCCGACCAGATCATCGCGGAGCTCGAGGCCGGCCTTCCTCAAGGCGGAACCGAGACGCACCTCGCCATCCAGGGATCTTGTCAGTACGTGAGCGGTTGGAAGGAGAAGAACCCGGGCCACAAGGTCGTCATCCTGCTCGTCACCGACGGCATCCCGGAGCGCGCGTGTGGGGCCACCATCGAGCTCGCGACGGCAGCCGCGCGCGACTGCTATGCCGACGGGGCTGGGTTCGAGACGTACGTGCTCGGGGTGGTGGCCAACAACAACAACTCGCTCGACAAGCTGAACAGCATCGCGGTGGCGGGCGGCACCGAGAAGGCCTACCTGACGAACACCAACGACGTCGCGGGGTCGGTGCTCGCCGCGCTCAACGCCATCCGCGGGGACGCGGTGATCCCTTGCAACCTGCAGGTTCCGAAGCCGCCGGACGGCGAGACGCTGAACACGTCGCTCGTCAACCTCGGCATCTGCGACGCTGCCGGAGAAGCTCAGGTGACGCCCTACGTCGAGTCGTCGAGCGATTGCGACGGCCCGGGCTGGTACTACGACGACCCGAACTCGCCGGAGACCATCCACCTCTGCGAGGCGACGTGCGAGACGGTGAGCGTACCGGGCGCGACGCTGTTTTTCAGCCTGGGTTGCGCTACCCAGACCCCGGTTTTCTGAATCCGGGTCACCGTCGTTAGACCTTCGCTCGAAGCATCGCTTGACGGCGCGCGAAGGTCGCAGGTCATCATGCGCCCGCGCATGACGTCCACCAGGTACGCGCTCTTGATCGCGCCGTCGAGCAACCGGGTCTATTCGTCGGCCTCGGCGGCCCTCACGATGGCCGAGCTCGGCGTGTTCAACGAGACGGTGCTCGGCGGAGCGCTCGAGGACGTGGGGCTCACGAAAATGGGCTCGGTAGACTACGTCACCTTCGTCTCGGAGCGCGTCGGCCCTCGCG
>JAEZYO010000138.1 GCA_023419055.1 Pseudomonadota bacterium
GCTCACGAGAGCCTTCAGGGACTCGGGGACGCTGGTGCGAGCGAGCATCATCGCGCGCCGCAGGGTCGCGCCGTAGAACTCCTTGAGGCGCTCTTCGAGGCTCGGGGTCTCGCGCTCGTAGCTCTGAACACGAACCGGAACGTACGGACCTAGATCTTTCGCGACGCGCTGCGGGGTCACGCCGACGTTGCTCTGGACGACGCTGAAGAGGCCAGGATTTCGGGCCGAGAACAGCGCGCCGAAATCGAGCCGCTCGTAGTCGCCCGGCTTCCACACTCCCCACGGCGCGGGCGAGTGCAGGCGCTGGCCGACGCCCTCCGCGCTGGGATAGACGTGATAGCGCTCGAACAGGCCCGAGTTCTCGGCGAACAGGTGGTAGAGCGTGTACTCGGTCCACTGAGTCATGTAGCTCGAGAGCAGGACCTCGTGCCAACTCTTCCCGTGGCGCTGCTGGATGAACGCCGTGAGGCCCTTGCACACCTCTCGGGACAGGATCGCGGGCGTGACTCCCATCCCGGGGCGCTCGAGGTGCGGCTCGACCCCGAGGAGCTCTGCCGACGACGTCCACCAGTCGGCGTGCCACTCGCGGCGATCCTCCTCGACGATGGCCCGCCCGTTCACGACGAGCTCTTCGTAGCGCATCGGCTTGACCGCGAACACGTCGGGGTCGAGCACCAGGAAGTAGTCGTTTTGCACGAGCTCCGCGCAAAATAGCTTGATGATCTGCTGGCGGTGCCAGCCGCGCACCTCGTGCAGCTTCGAGAAGCGCTTGAAGACGGCCAGGTACTCGTCTTCGACCACGAAGCGGATCGGAAAATCACTCCACGCGCGCGCGTAGCGCCGGATGTACTCTTCCTCCGAACCCGGGATGACGATCAGCCACTCCGAGATCAGTGATCCGAGGCCGAAGTGGCGGAACGACTCGAACATGACGTCGCAACGACCGATGTTGTCGGCGTAGTGACGGCCGCGGACCTTCAGCGCCATGATGGCCGAGAGTCGTGACATCGGCGAAAGCTAAGGAGCAGAGCTCCTCTCGGCAACTGCGCGAAGTTCCCCGCTCGGCGAGCGTTGACAGGCGCGATGGCCTGCCTACATGAATGCCATGAGTAGACTAGGCTTCAGAAGTGGAGCGCGCGCCCGCCACGCCGCGTTCGCCTTCTGCTTCGCGCTAGCGTCGCTCGGGTGCGCGTCGTCCAAGCAGTTCACCTGGGTGGACACGCTGCCTCCTGCCGCGACCGGCTCCGGTCAGTACGTCGTACGAGAGGGCGACCTGCTGGACATTCGCGTCTACAACGAGGCGACGATCTCGACGCGGGCGCGCGTGCGAGGCGACGGGAAGATCACGGTGTCGTTGATCGGTGACGTGGACGCGGTCGGCAAGACGCCGGCAGCTCTGAGCAAGGAAATCCAGGGCCGCCTGCAGACCTTCCTGAACGCGCCGTCCGTCACGGTCGCGGTGGACGAGCAGCAGCCGCTGAGCGTCACCGTCATGGGTGAGGTCGCGCACTCGGGGATCTTCACTCTGCCCCCCAACGCCGGCGTGCTCCAGGCGCTCGCCAGCGCGGGCGGCCTCGGCGAGTACGCCGATGACGAGAGCATCTACGTGGTCCGCAAGTCGCCCGCGCAGCGCATCCGCTTCACCTACACGGGTCTCGTCGAAAACAAGGGTCGCGCCGCCGAGTTCGCGCTCCGAAACGGCGACTTGATCACGGTCGAGTGACAGCGCCCCTCCTTTGCGCTGCGCTCTTGCCGGTGTTGGCTGCGCCAAACGCCGCGCTCGAGCTCGAGTCTCACAGCGAGGTGCGGCTGCGCTCGCCCACCTCGCTCGACGTCGAGCAGCTGTCGACGGCGCGGCTCGAGCTGTCGTTCCAGCGCGTCCGCTTCGATTTCTCTTACGCGCCGCTGCTCACGCTGACTTCGCTCGACTCCGATCCGGTCGTCGACGCGCTCAATCAAGGCGAGATCTCGACCGAGATGGAGTTCCGGCGCGTGCGGGTGGGGCTCGCCGAGCGCGCCGCCTACGGTACGCGGAGCTTCGCGGGCCTCCAGGGCTCGACCTACGATCTCGTATTCAGCCCGACGGGCACGCAAATCGTCCCGGTCGCGGACTCGGTCGACTACGCGTCGAGCGACACCTCGCTCACGGTGGACTGGGAGATCTCGCCACACTGGGGCGCGAGTCTCACGCTCGGCTACTTGATCGACGGCGGCATCGACGATCGATCGCGCCGCGTCATCCCGCAGGTGGTCGGCCCGCGCGGCGCCGTGGAGGTCGACTACGGCCTCACGCGCGAGGACCAGCTCACCGCCGCGGTAGAAGCCGAGACGCTGACCACGAACACCGGCAGCGAAGGCGGGATCAAGTTCCGCACCAACATCTGGCGCGGGCTCGGGCGGTGGGGGAGGAGCTGGGACGCGCGAACCAGCAGTGAAATCGGCGGCGGGCTCGCGCTGGTCAACGTGGACCCGGCGCCGAACGGCGGCTTCAGGGTCTACCCCGTGCTCTCGGCCTCCGGGCAGCACCTCTTCTTGCTGGGCCCCGGGCGTGAAACGCTCGAGCTCGGAGGCAACGCGGAGCTCAACGTCAACGTCGATCGTCTGACCGGTCTCCCCGATCAGCGCTTCTCCATTTCGGCGGAGTCCACCTGGAGCCGGCGCCCCTACGCGGTGACCGGCGGCGCGGGCGCGTCCAAGTCCTTGCCC
>JAEZYO010000146.1 GCA_023419055.1 Pseudomonadota bacterium
GCCCCAGCCCCAAAACGTTGGTCTCAATGCCGTCACGCTGCTTCGCAGCGCCGGCACCGGGGTTCGTCAGTTGAAGTCAGCGGTCGGAGAGTACGCGCGAAGGCGCTCGCGCGGGGATCCCGTCGCCGAGGCTCGCGTGATTACCCCGATCGGAGCGATCGTAGGCGCGCGCGCCGGAGCCCTCGTCGAAATTGAAATACGCGACCACGTTCACTGCGTCGCCGACCGCGTCGCCCGCGGCCTCTCCCGCCACGTCTTCGGCGCTGAGCAATACGTTGCGAACGCGCACCTCGTCCATGAGGCCGTCGTAGAGGTGCTGCCGGCCGTCGAGTGTGCCGAGCCAGCCCGTGGTCGGGGTGCGATCGTTCGGCATGAGCTCCTTCTCGCCCACGAGCTCGCCGTCGACGTAGAGGCGGTGCCGCTCGCGATCGAACGTGTAAGCGACGTGCGCCCAGGTCTCCGCAGGGATGGGATCGGTCGCTTCCACGAACGCGCTCCCGTCGTAGGTGCGTATCGCGACGGGCTTGCCGTCCCGCAAGCCGACCTCGAGCCCGCTGTCGCGATCCTTGCGCAGCGTGACGAGCGCGCGCAGGCCCTCCTGCTCTCTCCGCTTCACGAAGAGCGAGACGCTCTGAGGCGCTTCGGGAAAAGGAAAGCCCGCGGTGCCGGTGCTCGCGTAGTCGTCACGCCCGTCGAACTCGAGCGCGTAGTCGAGGCCCGAATCGGGGATTTCGCCCGAACCGCCGCTGCCCGGGTGCCCGCTCGGCTCGTTGCCGCACGCGAGGAGCGCGCACGCGAGGAGCGGCGCGACGAACGAGGCCACGGTGCGAGCCGACGTCATCCTAGAGACCGGTGATGAGCGGGAAGCGCGCAGGCTGGTGAAAATCCGGGCGCTCCCCCGGCAGCGGGTGAAAGGAGAGGTAGCGACGAGCGCTCCCCACGCCGTGGATCGCGAAGGCGTTCACGCTCCGGATTGTACCCGGCAAGAGCGTGCGGGAAAGCTCCAGTCGGCCCGCCCAGCGCTTGCTGCCGCGAGTGATCGTGTAGACGGCTTCCATGCCCTCGCGCTCGACGCGGCGCGGGCCGCTCAGGCAAAGGAGCAAGTAGTGGCCGTGCGGCCCGAGCTCGACCTCGAGGTAGCGCTCGTCGTCTCCCACGAAGAAGCATTCCACGACCTCGTACTCCCAGAGCCGCGGACAGCTTCCGGGTGCGAGCGGCGGCGCCGGGTCGCCGTGGTAGGGCGCGTGGACCTCGATGAAAAGATGACTATCGGTCGAGGTGACCTCGATTTCGACGATTTCGTCGTCTCCGATGGGCACGCCGTCCCAGGTATGCTCCACGTCGAGCCGCATCCCGCCATTCTACTCGTAGCCATGAAGGGGTGCCCGGCCTCGCCGGTACTGGCGGGGCTCGGTGCTGTGCTAAAGAGCCCTCGTGCCGAGCTTCGTCTGCCAGAGTTGCAGCAAGGAATTCGAGCTTCCCGAAGCGACGCTCGCCAAGTTCCCGGGCTGGGTCCCCAAGCGCTGCATGGACTGCAAGCGCAAGACCGGAGGGCAGGCCGAGCGCGCGCCGCGCCGGAAGGCGTCGCCAGCGCCGCGGAGTCCCGCGTCGAGCCGTGAAGAGAACCTCACGACCGCGGAGGTCCTCGCCAAGTACACCGCCGGCCCGAAGGACGGTGTCTTCACCGACGGAGCCGCCGAGCCGAACCCCGGCCCGGGTGGCTGGGGCGCGGTGTACGTGGTCGGTGACAAGATCGTCGCAGAACGAGAAGGTCACGAGGCCCACACCACGAACAACCGCATGGAGCTGTCGGCGCTCATCGCTGGTGTCGCGCTCGTCCCCGCGGGCACCAAGGCCACGATCTACACGGATAGCCAGCTCTGCGTCAGCACCATCACCGAGTGGGCGAAGGGCTGGGAGGCGCGCGGGTGGAAGCGCAAGAGCGGGCCGATCAAGAACCTCGAGCTCGTGCAGGAGCTCTATGCGCTTTTCAAGAGTCGCCCCGAGCTCGAGCTCCGCTGGATCGCCGCTCACTCGGGGAACCGCTGGAACGAGTACGCGGACTCGCTCGCCACCGCTTACCGGCGCACCAAGCGCTGATTTTCGAGGAACGCGAGTCATGGCTCGAAGCTTCGGCTTACTCTTGCTCGCGGGTGCGCTGCTGCTCCCGAGCTGCGACGACGACGACGAGGATTGCGGCAACGGCACCTGCGTGTGCCACGAGGGCGACAGCTGCGACCTCTTCTGCGAGGCGCCGCCGTGCCACGCCATCTGCGAGGGTGACAACCCCGACTGCGACGCCCAGTGCGCGAACGGCGACTGCCTGTGCGGCGCCGACAGTCACTGTGAGTTCGGCTGCCTGGCGCCACCCTGTCACGTCGACTGCGCGCCGGACTCGACCTGCTCGGGCACTTGCGCGAACGGCACTTGCTCCTGCGCGCCCGGAGCGCGCTGCGCGTTCGTCTGCGAGGCGGGGCCGTGCCACGTGAACTGCGAGGGCGACAACCCCTCCTGCTCGGGCGTCTGCGCCAACGGCGACTGCGAGTGCGGCGCCGGTTCGAGCTGCACCTTCGCTTGCTCGGACGGCAACTGCCACGTCAACTGCCTGGCGGGGGCCGCCTGCTTGCTCGACTGCTCGGAGTCGTCGCGGTCGAGCTGCACCTTCACCACCTGTGCCGCAGGCGATCCCGTGATGTGCCCGGACGGCGTGACGGTGGCGTGCGGGCGCGACTGTCCGAAGTGACGCTCAGCGGTAGGCTTCGTAGAGCTGGTACGAGTCTTCCGACTCGTCTTTGCGGTTCGACGAGAAGACGATGTAGCTGAGGTCCTCGGAGATCCAGGCGTCGCGCTCGTCCCACTCGGTGTTGAGCTCTTCGAGCTCGTCCACGTCGTCGGTGCCGAACGGATGGTTCGTCGACGCGCGCCTCGCCATGAAGAGATCGCCGTGCCCGCCGTCCTTGCCC
>JAEZYO010000259.1 GCA_023419055.1 Pseudomonadota bacterium
GGGCAAGCTCTTCCCCGGCGATCGCGTGATGGCGATCAACGGCGAGGAAATCGGCACGTTCGACGAGCTCAAGCGCATCATCTCGAAGAGCCCCGGGCAGACGCTCCGGCTCAAGGTGTTTCGCGACAACCGCCACACGGAGGTGGAGATCACCGTCGAAGACACCATGGAGCGGAAGGAGCTCGACATCGTCGAGCGCGTCGGCTCGATCGGCGTCGAGGCGAGCGCGCCCGCGGCCGTCATCGGGGTGCCGGACGCCGAATCACCGGCCTACCGCGCGGGTTTACGCACCTTCGACGTCATCACCAACGTCGGAGGGCAGCCGGTGCGTCGCTTTCGGGACCTCGAGGCCACGCTCGGAGAGGAGGCGGGCGAAACCCTCCCCGTCACCTACCTCCGTCCGGTGCGCGTCTCGAACGCGCTCGGCGGTCTCGCAGACATGGCCGTCTTGGAGGCGGGGGTGGTGGCGCTCACTCCGGACATGAATGGCTCGACGCTGCTCGAGCGCTCCGGGATCGAGCTCGCGGATCTATACGTCGCGATCGTGCCCGAGGACTCCTACCTTCACAAAGTCGGCCTCAGGCCGGGCGACAGGATCTTGAAGCTCGACGAGGAGACCGTCCCGGCGTGGTCCATCTTCCGCGACCGGGTGAAGGCCGCGCCGGACAAGCCGCACCGCATCGACTACTTCTCGGCGCGCGAGAGCCGCGTCCGCACCGGGACGTTCCAGATGCGCCGCGAGGACATCACCGATCAGAGCGGGCAAACCTTCGTCCACTACGTCCTCCCGGTGCAGCATTGGATCCCGCTCGCCCCAGAGGAGAAGGTCGACCGCCCGGCGCCCATCCGTTACGCCCTCACCAAGGCCGTCGAGGAGACGATCGACGTCACCCGCTTCGTGCTCGTCGGCATCGTGCGGGTGATCCAAGGCCGGGTCAGCCTGAAGTCGCTCTCGGGCCCCATCACCATCTATGAAATCGCGGGTGAAGAGGGGCGCAAGGGCGCCGACTACTTCATCTGGGCGATGGCCCTCATCAGCATCAACCTCGGCCTCTTCAACCTGCTCCCCATCCCGGTGCTCGACGGCGGGCACCTCTTGTTCTTCGCGGTGGAAGGCGTGCTGCGGCGCTCCCTGCCGCTCCGCGTGCGCGAGGTCGCGCACCTCGTCGGCATGGGCATCTTGCTCTCCTTGATGGTGCTCGCCTTCAAGAACGACCTCGAGAAGCGCTGGGAAGCTCCGGCGGCGGAGCGCGCCGCGGAATGAAGCCGGGCGAGAGCGACCGCGAGGGCGACGGCAAAGGGCCGAAGAACGCGCCCAACGCGCGCGCCGTGGCGGCTCGTGCCTTCTTGCGAGTCGAACGCGATCAGGCCTTCGCCGCCGCGGCGCTCGACGCCGAGCTCGAGCGCGCTCGAGCTCTCCCGACACGCGAGCGCGCGCTCGCGACCGAGCTCCTCTACGGCACGCTGCGGAGCGAGAAGGTGCTGCTCGAGAACATCGAGAAGTACGCGCCGCGCGGCGTGGACGATCCCATCACGCGCGCACACCTCTTGATCGCCGCCTACCAGATCCTGGTGCTCGAGCGCATCCCCACCTTCGCCGCGGTGGACTCGGCCGTCACCGAAGCTCGCAAGGCGCGTGGCCCTCGGGTCGCCGGCTTCGTGAACGCCGTGCTGCGCAAGCTCGGCGCATCCGGGGAGAAGCTCGACCGCGCGCAGGTGATCCGCGACAGCGCGCCTCCTTGGCTCTACCAGCGCCTGGCTGGCGCGGTCGGCGAAGAGGAAGCGTTGGCCCTCCTCGGCGCCGAGCCCGAAGCTCCGCGCCTCTGCCTGCGGGTTTCACGCGGCGCCGAGCGCCCCGACTGGCTCAGCGACGCCGAGCCCTCGAAGCTCGCGCCCCACGCCGTACGAGTCCCGGCCCAAGCCGGGGATCCTCGCAAGCAGCCTGGCTTCGAGGAAGGCGCGTATACGATCCAGGAGGAGGGCGCTCAGGTCGTCGGGCTCTTGCTCGGCGCTCGACCGGGCGAAAAGGTGCTCGATACTTGCGCCGGCCGTGGGCAAAAGACAGCGCTCTTGCGCGAGCTCGTCGGGCCGGAAGGCGAGCTCTGGGCGACCGACTTGCACCCGCGCAAGCTCGAGCAGCTGAACGCGGAGTTCGCTCGTCTCAAGCTCGTTCCTCCGCGCAGCGCAGCGGTCGACTTCTCCGTCGGCCCGGGCAGCGTGCCGGAAAACTTCGATCGCGTGCTGGTGGACGCCCCCTGCACGGGCACGGGCACGCTCAGAAAGCGCCCCGAAATCGCTCGGCGCCTCCAACCCGACGATCCCGGGCGCCTGGGCGAGCTCGCGACGAGCATCGTTCGACAAGCCGCGACGCGAACCAAGCCGGGCGGGCGCTTGGTCTTCGCCGTGTGCAGCGTGCTGCCCGAGGAGGGCGAGTCAGTGGTCGAGCGCGTCAGCGACCTGCTCGAACCGGTTCCATTCGATGCACCCGAGCTCCCGGAGCTCGCGCTCGGAGCTCGCACCTCGCTCCGACTCTTGCCGAAACGCGACGGCACGGACGGTTACTTCGTCGCGAGCTTTCGCCGCCGCTGAGGCGCGGTTCAAGCCAGGTTTCGCAGAGCCGCCCACATCCCACGGACCCGCAGGAAGCGTTCGTCGGGATCGATGGCGAGCGCCTGTTGCACCCAGTCATCCACCTCCGGAGGCAGATCCGGACGCATGGCGTGCAGGCTCGGGCGCGCTCCCGTGGTCGCCAGCTTGACGAGCTCGAGCAGCTCTCCGGCGAGGAAGGGCGGCTTCCCCGTGAGCGAGCGGAAAATGACCGCCGCGAGCCCATACACGTCGATGCGATGGTCGAGGAGCGCCGGGTCGCCCTTCCACGCTTCGGGCGCGATGTAGCTCGGGGAGCCCGCGACGAAACCTGCCATGGTGAGGCTCCGCATCCGGACGAACTTGGCGAATCCGAAGTCGAGCAGGCGCACCGAACCGTTACTGAGGACGAACAGGTTTCCGGGCTTGAGGTCGCGGTGCAAAATCCCTGCGTTGTGCGCCACCTCGAGGGTGTGCACGACGGGATCCATGAACTTGGCAAGCTCGGCGATGCTGAGCTTTTCGCCCCGTCCCTCGCGCTCGCGGAGGTAGTCCTCGTAGTCGACCCCGTCGAGGAGTTCCATCACGAGACAGAGGTGCCCCTCGTCGCTCCATTGCTGATCGAAGACGCGGACCGCGTGGGTCCCGGCGAGGACCACCATGGCTTGTGCTTCGCGGAACATACGCTCCCGCCACTCGGGCGCCTCGGCGTAGGAGTCGCTGAGGATCTTGATCGCCACCTCGTCCCTGTCCTTCAAGTCGAAGGCTCGATAGATGACACCCTGCCCACCCCGGCTGATGAGCGCGTCGAGCCGATAACGACTCCCGATCACTTGCCCGGTTCGATCTCGGTTACGGACGCTATCGACGGCTCCCATCGAAATCCCAACTCTCGAGAATACCAAAGGCTTTCGAGCCTTGGGAAACGCATCGCGCGGGCGTCCCCTGCTCGAGCCGAGGCCGCTCCTTCTTCGTGGTGAAGGCCCGCTGCCTTTTGGAAACTCGCGCTCGGTTCTCGACAGAAGTTTCCGAGAC
>JAEZYO010000291.1 GCA_023419055.1 Pseudomonadota bacterium
CGGCAAGCTCGGTGAGAACATCACCGTACGCCGCTGGGACAAGCTCACGGTCGAGGGCTCGGGCAAGGTCGGCTCGTACGTCCACATGGGCGGAAAAATCGCGGTTTTGCTCGCGATCCGCACCGGGAACGATGCCGCGGTGAAAAACGCCTCGTTCGACAAGTTCGTGGACGATACCGCGATGCAGGTGGCCGCCATGGCGCCGCTGTACGTCGACGCCTCGCAGGTCCCCGAGGAAGCCAAGAAGAAGCAGGCGGAGATTTTCGAAGCTCAGCTCGCCGAGGAAGGCAAGCCCGAGAAGGCGCGCCCGAAGATCATCGAGGGCAAGATCGCCAAGTGGCTCAAGGAAGTCTGCCTGATCGAGCAGCAGAGCGTGCTCGACAGCGAGAAGACGGTGGAACAGATCCAGGCCGCCCTCGGCAAGGAAATCGGCGCAGATGTGAGCCTCGTGCGGTTCGTGCGCTTCGAGCGCGGCGAAGGCATCGAGAAGCCCGTCGGGGACGATTTCGCTGCCGAAGTGGCGAAGATGGCGGGCAGCTAAACGCCTCGCTGCGGCGTTCGTGGTCCGGCGCGTGAATTTTCGGAGCGCGTCGGACTGCGACGTATCGTGGCGAGATGCAACGTGCTCTCCAATAAAGCATGGCTGGTTTCAAATCGACCTGCCAACGCTGCCGACCGAGGCAATAATAGTGGCGAGGTCTCGGTCATGATTCGTCTGGCAAGGAAAGCGAAAGCAACGTCCCGTCGCAGCCCACTGGCGAAGGAACGCAGCAAGAAGAAGTGGGGCTGGGGCGGTGCTCGCCCGGGAGCCGGTCGGCCCAAGTCACCCGACAGCGGCGTCCCGCATACCGCTCGCCCGGAGGTCGACTCCCGGCACCCGGTCCAGGTCACGCTGCGCGTGCGGGAGGGCGTGCCGGATCTACGGCGCGGCCCCGTGTTTCGCGCGGTTTCTCAAGCGCTCGAAGCGGGCAGTGATCGCTTCGGGTTCCGCCTGATGCACTACGCCATCAAGAGCGGCGAGGTTCAGCTCATCGCGCAGGCGGATGACACGAACGCGCTCTCCCGCGGCGTGCAGGGGCTCAGCGTGCGGCTCGCTCGGCGTGCCAACGCCGCCGCCGACCGTAGCGGCAAGGTGTTCGGCGACCGCTACGAGGTGCGCGTGCTCAAGTCTCCGGCGGAGGCCAAGAAGGCGAAGGCGTCGGTGCTCTCGGCACAGGGCGCGGTCGCGGACAGTGTGGGCGGACGTCGCGGACGCGGCGCGGGTACCCCCGAGCGCGTCGCGGCGCGCAGCACCGCCACTACTCGTCGCCGCAGCACGACTCCGGCGCGCAAGACCACGGCGCGTCGTGCCTCCCGGGCTCGCTGAAGCGAGCCTTACAGCCCGTACACTTTGCCGCGATCACCCGGTACATCGTGAAGCGCGTCGCGCGTATCGACGACGAGGCGCGCTTCACGGAGCAACCGAGGCCGATCGAGGCGCGTGTGGTCGGTGACCACGACGACGGCGTCGTAGTCCGAAAAATCAGCCGTTTCCGGCTCGCTCTCGAGGGTGACTTCGGGGAGAACGAGCCGGGGAACGAACGGATCTTGATAAGCGACGCGCGCGCCGCGAGTCAGTAGCTCGCTCAGGATGGGGAGCGCGGGAGATTCCCGCGTGTCGTTCACGTCGCGTTTGTAGGCGACGCCATAGACGAGCACGCGCGCGCCTTTGATCGCGCGGCGTTGCTCGTTGAGTGCTTCCGCCACTCGCCCGACCACGTGGTGCGGCATGGCGCCGTTGATCGAGTCGGCGAGCTCGATGAAGCGCGCCGGGTGATCGAGACCGCGGAGTCGCCACGACAGGTACAGCGGATCCACGGGCAAGCAGTGCCCGCCGAGGCCGGGGCCGGGATAGAACGGCATGTAGCCGAAGGGCTTCGTGCTCGCAGCGCGGATCACCTCGAACGCGTCCACCCCGAGCTTGCGGCTCGCGATGGCGATCTCGTTCACGAGCGCCACGTTCACGGCGCGGAAGGTGTTCTCGAGCAGCTTCACCATCTCTGCCGTTTCGGTCGAGGAGACGGGGACGATGCGCTCGATGATGCGCGAGTAGAGAAAGCTCGCCATCTCGAGGCAGGCGGGCGTCGCGCCGCCAATCACCTTCGGGGTGTTGCGGATGCGAAACTCCAGGTTGCCGGGATCGATGCGCTCCGGAGAGAACGCGACGAACAGCGTCTTCCCGAGCTCTTGACCGTTTCGCGTGAGCCTCGGCACGAGTAGCTCGCTGGTCGTGCCGGGGTAGCTCGTGGACTCGAGGACCACCAGCATGTGCTCGTGCTGATGGCGCTCGATCTGCTCTACCGCCGCGAGCACCGGGCCCATGTCCGGATCCCGCGTCTTGTTGAGCGGCGTCGGGACGCACACGACCACCACGTCGGCGCCGGCGATGACCGAGGGATCGCTGCTGGCGTCGAGGCGCTGCTCTTCGAGGAGGGGACGGAGCTCGGCGTCGAGCACGTCGGGGATGTAGGACTTTCCCGCTTTCAGCATCGCGACCCGTCCCGGGTCGTTGTCGAGGCCGATGGTACGAAAGCCCTTCCGGGCGAACTCGAGGGCGAGCGGAAGGCCGACGTACCCGACTCCGATGACGACCACGCGCGCGCTCGCGCGCTCGATTTTGGCGTGGAGCGGGCTCGGGTTCACGGGCAAGCGTGGTAGCTTAGAAACCCTCCCGGGTCACGATGAAGCTTTGCGCGGTCTCGGTCGATCTCGACGAGGTGGAGCGGTACCACCTGATCCACGGCCTCCCGCCGGGAGCGCGCTCGCACGCCGTCTACGATCTCGGCGTGCCTCGGCTCGAAGACTGGGCGCGCTCCCAGGCCATCCCGATCACCTGGTTCGCGGTCGGGGCCGATCTCGCTCGCCGCGAAAACGCGCAGATCCTGGAGGCGCTGGTCCGTCGCGGAGATGAAATCGGCAATCATACGCAAAATCACCTCTACGACCTCACACGGCGCGAGCCCGAGGAGCAGGCGAGGGAGATCGAGTCGGCGACTCGGGCCATCGAGATCGCGACCCTGGTCCGCCCGAAGGGCTTTCGCGCGCCGGGTTACACGGTCAGCGACGAGCTGCTCTCGATCGTGCAGCGGCTCGGGTTCGCGTACGACTCTTCGGTGTTCCCGAGCCCGCCGTACTACGCTGCAAAGGCCGCGAAGCTTGCGCTCTACCGCCTGCGGGGGCGAAGGTCGCGATCGGTGCTCGACACGCCCGCCGTGTTGGCGGCGCCCACTCGGCCGTACCGGGTAGGGCAGCCGTATTTTCGGCGTGGCTCGGGCTTGGCCGAACTTCCGATCCAGGTGGTGCCCGGCAGTCGGCTACCCTTCATCGGCACGTCGCTCGCGCTCGCGGGGCCGGACGCCGCCAGGCTGCTGGCCAGGCTCGTCGTGGGTGAGCCGCTCGTGAACCTGGAGCTGCACGGGATCGACGCGCTCGGGCGCGGAGACGGCCTCGAGCACCTCGAGCAGGTTCAGCCGGATCTCAAGCTCTTCCCGCAGCGGAAGCTCGACGCGCTTTCGGCCGTGGTAGGCCTCCTGCGACAGCAGGGTTACTCGTTCGTTCGGCTGGACGAGGCCGCTCGGCTCACCGTGCCTTCCTGAGCGCCGCGCGCGCGATCGAAGCGGATCACGAGCCACGCCGAGGCGAAGGCGCCTAGGGCGTCCGCGACGAAATCGATCAGATCCGCGCTCCGGTTCGGCAACGCCGACTGATAGAGCTCGAGGATCCCGCCGACCAGGCAGGAGACGAGCGCCCCGTAGAGCGCCTGCTTGCGCACCCCGAGGGAGGGCAGCTCGAAACGCAGCGCGCGGTAAGAAAGCCACGCCAGCAAGCCGAAGGCGAGCGCGTGCAGGATCTTGTCGGGCTCGATGACGCCGGGATCGAAGGGGGGCGGCGGTACGTCGACGCTGCCGGCGTAGAAGATGAAGGCCGTGTAGGCGAGCGCGGGCCCCACCTCTCGCACGAAGCGTAGGCCCTCAGACACTCGCGGTTTCCTCGAGCTCCCGGGCGCGGGTCTCCGGCAAGAGCCAGAGGATCAGGATCAGCGCCAAAATGGGGAAGATGGCGGTCACCCGCAGGGGGGGACCCCAGCCGGTCGTGAGCGCAATCTCGCCGATCACGAACGGCGACACCCAATAGCCCACGCGTCCGATCAAGTTGTTGGACCAGGCGAAAGCGGAGCCGCGATAGGTCGTGGGAAAGAGCTCGGTCGTGAAGGCGTTCATCACGGTGAGCACCGCGTTGATGCCCATCACCGCGAACGTGAGGCACACGGTGAGCGGCCAGAAGCCCGCGAGCGTGTAGCTGCCGCCGACCCCGAGCGCGGTCGCGAGCAAGATCACGGCCGCTCCTGCTCGGCGCCCGATCAGGTCGAGCAGCTTGCCCGCGAAGAACACGATCGGCATCGAGACCAGCGCGGCGATCATCATCGCCCGGGCCGCGTCCGTCTCCAGCAAATGGAGCTCCGTGAGCGCGTAGTCTTTCCAGACGGACACGGCGTTCTGGGTCGCGATGTAGATCAAGAACCAGATCGCGCCGAGCTCGAGCACCCGGCGCCGGTACGGCGAGTGCCAGATCGCGAAGAGCGAGCCCTGCTCGCCCGTCTTCGCTTGTTCCTCGAAGCGCCGAGTCTCGCGCAGGCTGCGCCGCGCAAAGGCCATGATAACGAGCGGGATCACTCCGACGAAGTAGACGGCGCGCCAGCTGAAGGCCGAGCTCAGAATCGGCACGACGCCCGCGCACAACACGGAGCCGAGGCCCGCTGCCGCGCTGATCACGCCGAGCACGGTGCCACGGCGCTCGGCCGGGAACTCCTCGGCGGCGATCACCATGCTCGTGGCCCACTCCCCGATCAGGAAGATGCGGGCGATCATCTGGAAAGCGGCGAACGCCCACACGTTCGGCGCGAGGCCCGAGAGCCCGGTCATCAGCGTGTAGCCCACGATGGTGATCGTGAGCACGCGCTTTCTGCCCCAGCGATCGGCGCGCCGCACGAGGAGGTACGCGAGCACCGTGCCCACGTTGATGAAGCCGAGCAGGAAGCTCGCTTCCTTCTTGTCGAGCGCCCACTCCGTCCTGAGGTGCGGCAGCACCTGCGTCAACGCGAAGAAGTCGTATCCCTCGAAGAAGCAGGCCACCGAGAGAAACGCGAACAGGCGCTTCTGGTAGCCGTCGAACTGGCTCATTCGATGAGTCCGGCGGTCGGGCTGGACGCGTTCGCGTAGAGGCGCTTGGGCATGCGCCCTGCGAGGAACGCCTTGCGGCCCGCTTCTACTCCCAGGCGCATCGCCTGCGCCATGAGCACCGGGTCCTTCGCTTCGGCGATGGCGGTGTTCATCAAGATGCCGTGACAGCCGAGCTCCATGGCGACGGCTGCGTCGCTCGCGGTGCCGACGCCGGCGTCGACGATGACGGGGACCTTGGCGTGCTCGAGGATGATGCGGAGGTTGTACGGGTTGCGGATGCCGAGCCCCGAGCCGATCGGAGCGGCGAGGGGCATCACCGCGGCGCAGCCGATGTCCTCGAGCTTCTTACAGACGATGGGATCGTCGATGCAGTAGGGGAGGACGGTGAAGCCTTCCTTCACCAGGAGCTTGGCCGCTTCGAGGGTTTGCTCGTTGTCCGGGTAGAGCGTCCTCGGGTCGCCGATGACCTCGAGCTTCACGAGGTCCGCGATCCCGAGCTCACGAGCGAGGCGCAGGGTGCGGACCGCCTCGTCGGCCGTGTAGCAACCCGCCGTGTTGGGCAAGAGCGTCCAGCGCCGTTCGAGCAAGAGGCTCATCAGCGAGCCCGAGCTCCGATCTTTGAGGTCGACGCGCCGGAGCGCCACGGTGACGACCTCGGCCCCCGAGGCCTCGATCGCCTCGCGCGTCTGTTCCACGCTCTGGTACTTGCCGGTTCCGACGATCAGCCGTGAAGCGAAGCCGTGCGAGCCGAGAATGAGCTTGTCTTCGTCCGCCATGGGGGCCTCTCCGTACTCCCGCCCCCGTGTCGCCGCAAGACGACCTCGGACCTATCGAGCCCGTGAGCGCGGGCGAAAGACGACCACGCCCGGCGCTAGCTCGAGGGCGCTCATTCCGAAGCTTCGGACGCGCGGCACCTCGCTTCGCGCGACGAGCAAGGCGCCGTCCTCGTGGAGGGCGTTCTCGAGGCACCCGAGGACGCGCTGACCGGCGGGCTCGGCGAGGTAGATGAGGACGTTCTTGCACACGATGAGATCGAACTCACCAGGCCCCGTACCGTCGATCAGGTCCCGAACGACGAAGCTGACTCGCTCCCGGAGCGCCCGGGAGACGCGCAAGGACCCGTCTGTCCCGCGCTCGAGGTGGCGCGCAGAGAGCTCGCTCGGTAGATCGCGGGCGCTCTCGCTCGCGTAGCTCCCGGTCTCGGCGGCGGCGAGCGCGGCCTGGCTGCGATCGAGACCCACGACCCGGAAGGGCCGCCCGCGAGCCGCGTCTCCGAGCAGCATGGCGAGCGTCCAGGCCTCTTCCCCGGTGGAGCAGCCCGCCGACAGCCCCCGAAGGCGCGGCGAGCCCTCGAGCGAGGGAAGAAAGTGCTGGCGGAGCGCGTGCCACTGCGGCGGATCGCGAAAGAAGCGCGTCTCACCGACCCGAACGAGCTCCGACAGGCTTTCACGGGACGCCTGGTCGCTTTCCAGGCGAGCCACGAGCTCCGCGACGCTCACGCCGTCTCGCTGCGCGAGCCACGGCAGGTAGCTCGAGAGGCGGGCTTCGAGCCAGCCTGGCGCGCGCCCGTTCCGAGCGCCGACGCCGTTCTGTCGTTCGATGAGCTCGATGGCGCGCGAGAGGAGCTTGGGGTCGAGGCTCATGTCCCGGTCGCGCGCGGGGGAGCGTCTCCGCGTAGCGCGAGGAGCTCCGGCACGTCGAGCAGCGCGCCCACGTTCAGGACCGCGCACGCCGGGGCAACGGTGATCACTCCCAGCAGGAGGCCGGCGACCCGCTCGGACGTCAAGCTCGGTACCGGAGCGAGGCCCGTCTCCGGTAGATCGCGCAAGCCCGCGAGCGAGTCCACCTTGAGCCCCGCTCGCCGCCCGAGCCCTCCGAGCTCGCGCACGACGACGATCTTGGCTTCTTCTGCGGCAGTACCGGGTTCGACGTCGAGCAGGAGCGCCGGCTCGAGCACCGGGAGGACTTCACCCCGAAGGTTCATCACGCCCGAGAGCAGCGGAGGCGCGTGGAACAGCCTCGAGAGGGCCCGCGCGGCGATCACCTCCTGCACGTGATCGAGGAGCAGGCCGAAGAGCGCGCCGCCGATGGTCACCCCCATGCAGCGGCGCGCGTCGCTCAAACGAACCCAGCCTTGCGCGAACCCGAAGGCGGAGCGTCGATGGCCCCGGCGAAGGCGTCCTCGAGGGCGAGCACGTAGTATTCACCCTTCTGGGTCTGCGCGTGCAAAAAGGCCCGGTCGACCTTGATCTTCTGCACCTTGGACACGGTCATGCTCGCGCCGTTCGACGCCACGTAGAGGGTCAAGAGACGCCCTTCCGGCAGCGTGAAGGTGCGGTCTTCTTTCTTGGCTTCGGCAGCGCCCAGCAGGGCGAGCAGGTGTTCTTCGGTCATGGAGGCTCGATCTTTTGCCGAACCGCGCCGGTGTCAAGGCGAAGAGGCCGATCGGGGCGTGTCCCATGCATGTCCGTCGACGATCGGCGCCCGGCGGGGTAGTTTGCGCGCATGGGCGAACCCGAGCCCCAGGAAACGCGTTCCCGCGACCACATCGTGGTCGAGCACCTGGAAAAGTCTTTCGGGACCAATCGGGTGCTCCGCGACGTCAACATGGCGATCGGGCGCGGCGACGTCGCCGTCATCATCGGTGGCTCGGGGGCGGGCAAGACCACGCTGCTCAAGATCCTGATCGGGCTCGACCGGCCGACCTCCGGGAGCGTGCTCGTCGACGGCGTCGATATGACTCGCCTGAGCCCTCGCAAGCTGAACGAGCTCCGCCGAAAATTCGGGATGGTCTTTCAGTACTCCGCGCTCCTCGACTCGATGAACGTGCTCGACAACGTCGCGTTCCCGCTGCGCGAGCACACGAAGCTCAAGGAAAAAGAGATTCGCGCCAAGGTCCGCGAGAAGCTCAGCGTCCTCAAGCTCGAGAACGTCGACGCCAAATACCCGAGCGAGCTCTCCGGCGGCATGCGGAAGCGGGTTGCCCTGGCTCGCGCTCTCATGCTCGAGCCCCAGGCCATCCTCTACGACGAACCGACGAGCGGTCTCGACCCGATCACGAGCCGCTTGGTGGACGACCTGATCCTCGAGACGCGCGACCGCTTCGGGGTGACCAGCATCGTCATCTCCCACGATATGGCCGGCGCTCTCCGGATGGCGGACTGCGTCTTCCTGCTCGCGAAAGGCGAGGTGGTCGCCTCGGGTTCGCCCAAGAAGCTCGTTTCGGGGAGCAACAAGATCGTCCAGGACTTCATCGAGGCGAGCGGCATCGACGCCGAGCGTCTCACGACTCCGGAAGCCTAGCCCGGCTTGCTGGAGGGGCGGCTTGGGGATATCGTCCGCGCCGTGTCCGCGCGAACTGTTTTCCTGACCGGCGCCGCCGGGTTCATCGGCAGCCACACGGTTACGGCGTTGCTCCGTCGTGGGGATCGCGTGGTCGGACTGGACAACTTCAACGACTACTACGACCCGGCTCGCAAGCGGCAGAACGTGCGGGAGATCGCCGAAGCTTGCCCTGGCGCCGACTTCGCGCTCCACGAGGCGGATCTCCGGGATCGCGCGGCGCTCCGGAGGTTGTTCGAGGCCGAGCGCTTCGACGCGATCGTGCACCTCGCGGCGATGGCCGGGGTGCGAGCTTCGGAGCTCGCTCCTCACCTTTACTACGACGTGAACCTGACGGGCACGCTCAACCTGCTCGAGCTCTCTGCGGAGTTCGGACGACCGAACTTCGTCTTCGCGTCCACGTCGAGCGCCTACGGCAACTCGAGCCCGAGCCCGTTCGTGGAAACCGCGTCCGCGGATCGCCCGCTCGCGCCGTACCCTGCGAGCAAGCGCTCGGCCGAGCTCCTCGGGCACGCCTATCACCATCTTCACGGCGTGGACTTCACGGCGCTCCGCTTTTTCACCGTGTACGGCCCCCGCGGTCGGCCCGACATGATGGCCTTCAAGGTGATGC
>JAEZYO010000341.1 GCA_023419055.1 Pseudomonadota bacterium
GGGCAAGCTCAGGGCTCTTTGGTTCCTAAAATCGCCGTGCGCGGTCCCTCGCCAACCGCACGGATGATGAAGGGATCCTCCCGTTCTCCTCGCGGTCGACCTCGCGTGTCTATTCCCCGGGCGGAGCGAACTGTAACGCGGAACATCGAAGCGCTCGCGATCGTGAGCCTCCGCCGGACGGTCACGACACCTTACGAGCGAATCCCAGCAAGCGCCTCCGGCGCAGAGGCGAAGATCCGTGATCGCCTCGACCAAACCGCGTCGAGGTTCCCACTCCGTGGGCTGGAGCCGTTCGCGTGCTCAGCGCGCGCTGGGCGCGGCGCTCGGCGCGGGGTTCGGCGCCACGCCGCTCGGCTTCTCGATCACCACACCTCCCATGATCAAGTTGCCGTTGGAGTGGCGATCGTACTCGACGATCATACCCGGGTAGAAGTGGCGCTCGGCTGTCTGATTGGGCGGCGCGGGGGCGATCGTCTCGATGCGCTCGGGAGCGCCGAGGTACTCCTGGATCGCCTTCGGAACCATGCCGAAGCTCAGGTCGGGCGGGATGGCGCCGTTGAAGAAGCCGTACTCCCGCTCGGCGCCGGTCGCGTCCTTGCCCGCCGCGCGGCCCGCGCGGTGCACGCGCACGCGCTCGGTGACCCCGTTCTTCAGCTCGAACTCCACGCCGCGCGCGATGTAGCGACAGACCTTGTCGTCCTTCACCTCGCAAGGCAGCTGCATGTGACGCTGGATCGTGGCGACGGTCGCGCCGATGCGGATCGGACCCACGCCTTGACCTGCGAGCATCGCGAGCCGCGGCCCGGACGGCAGGGGCCAGTTCTTCTTCGCCGGCAAAGGGGCGCTCGACAGCGCGGCGGAAGGCACCGGTGCGGGCGCGGCAGTCGGCGCCTCTTCACGGCTGCAAGCGGCGAACCACAACGTGAGACCCACCAGGGTAACCGGGCCGGTTTTGTGCATGGAAGGGGCCTCATGTAGCACGCGCTCCCCTTGTTTGGTAACCGGGGTACCGCGCGCTACAGCCTCTCTGCCATGACCGCCCCTCCGAGCCTCCGCTTCATGTTCGTGACCGGCAAAGGGGGCGTGGGGAAGACCGTCCTCACGGCGGCCCTCGCGCGCTTTCTCTCGACCCAGAACAAGCGCGTGCTGCTCGCCATCACGGGCGGTGAGCAGCGCTTCCAGGCGTTGCTCGGGGGCCGGCGCATCGACGAGACCATCCGCGAGATCGCGCCCGGCATCTCGGCGGTGCTCCTGCGCTCCGACGTCGCGGTGCGCGAGTACGGCGCGATGGTGCTGAAGAGTCAAAAGCTCACGAACGCGCTCTTCGACAACAAGTACGTTCAAGGCTTCTTCAACGGCGCCCCGGGCCTCAAGGAGTGGGCGCTGCTCGGTAAGGCCTGGTTCCACGCGACCGAGACGCTGCCCTCCGGCGCGCCGCGCTTCGACAGCGTGCTCTTCGACGCGCCCGCCACGGGGCACGGGCTCGAGATGCTGCGCGTGCCCAAGGTGATCGTCGACGTCGCGCCTCCCGGCGTGCTCCGCAACGACGCGGAGCGCGCCTGGACCTTCTTCCGCGATCCCACGCAGAGCGGCGTGATCGTCGTCACCTTGCCGGAAGAGATGCCGACGAACGAGACCTTCGAGCTCGTGCAGGCGCTCCGCGCCGAGCTCCACCTGCCGATCGCGGCGCTCGCGGTCAACGGCCTCGTCGAGCCGATCTTCGACGCGAGCGGTCGCGCGAGCCTCGAGGCGATCTCGGGGGAAGGCCTCGACGAGCTCGAGCCCGCCGAGAGCGTGATCGCGAGCGCTCGCCGGCGCGCGTTGAAGGAGCGCGTTCAGAGCGAGAGCCTCGCGCGGCTCCGCGAGCTCGGCCTGCGCGAGCTCAGGCTGCCGTTGATCGCGGGGGGCGTCGAGTCGCCCGCGGCGCTTTCGGCGCTGATCGCGGCCTTTGCGACGGCTCCGGCTGACCCCGCTCCGACGGCGCCACGCACGTGACGCCCGAGCGCGCGGGCAGCGAGCGCTGATACGACGTGATCTGACGGAGCAAGAGCCCTTCGTCGAGCGCCCCCTCCGCTACGATGGCGCCGTCCGCGAGCACGGTGGGCAACGCATGAACGCCTTGCGGCAAAGCGCCCAGATCGGCTCGCCGGATCGTCGTCGACACGGTGGTCGAGACCGTGGCGAAACGCAGCGCTGCCTCAGCGGCGATGGCACAAAAGGGGCAAGAGGGCGTCACCAGCACTTCCAGGTCGACCGGGTGCTCGAGCGCCAACAGGAGACCGCGAGACTCATCGAAGGCCCAGGTGGTCTCACCGGTGCCGAGCGCTCGGGCGGTCTCCAAGAACGGCTCGAGGAGGAGCCCCTCGACGCCGCCGATGAACGCGATCGGACCGTGCGGCCGGCTGCCGAAGAGCTGAGTGCGCACTACATTTTGGCGGGGATCACGCGCGGTCTCGAGCGTCAGCCACGGCGGCAGAGTTCCGAGCTTTGGCGCCAGCGCCGAGATCTCGAAGGGACCGCGATCGATGATTCTGACTGGGCTCCCCTCGACATTGAGACACTGGTGCTTCGCAGGCATGTAACCCTCCTGAATGGGTTCGGACCGCTCTCCTCGTCACCCGGCAGACGGCGAGGAAATGGTGGTTAGCTCGGCGACGGCTCGCTCGATGCAGGAACCGTGCGCGTCAGCATAGTTCGCGCATCCGGTGCGCGCCAGGCAGCAAGCGCTGCGTATTCGGCACGCGTGATCACTTCGGAACATTCCGCGTCCGCTCCGCGCACAGGCTCGAGAAAACGCGCAGCCCTGGCGTCGAATTCCTAGAAGTCCGCAGAGCCGGGAGTCCGCGGAAACGGGATCACGTCGCGGATATTCTTCATTCCGGTCACGTACATGAGCATGCGCTCGAGCCCGAGCCCGAAGCCCGCGTGCGGCGCCGATCCGAACTTGCGAAGCTCGAGGTACCACCAGTACGCCGCTTCGGGCAGGCCCTGTGCGCGGATCTTTTCACGCAGCACGTCGAGCCTTTCTTCGCGCTGGCTCCCGCCGATGATTTCCCCGATGCGCGGCGCGAGCACGTCCATGGCGCGCACGGTGCGACCGTCCTCGTTCTCGCGCATGTAGAAGGCTTTGATCTGCTTCGGGTAGTCGGTGACGATCACGGGGCGCTTGAACTTCTCTTCGGTCAGGTAGCGCTCGTGCTCGCTCTGCAGATCCGCGCCGAAGTGCACCGGAAACTCGAACTTTTTCCCCGACGCCTCCAGGATCTCGATCGCCTTCGTGTACGTCACGTGCTCGAACGACGAGCGCTCCACGTGCTCCAGCGTCGCGATCACGCTGTCGTCGATGCGCTGATTGAAGAACGCGAGATCGTCCGCGCAGTGATCGAGCACGTAGCGGATGATGTACTTCAAGAACTCCTCGGCTAGCTGCATGTCGCCCGCGAGATCGCAGAACGCCATCTCCGGCTCGATCATCCAGAACTCCGCGAGGTGCCGCGGCGTGTTCGAGTTCTCCGCGCGGAAGGTCGGGCCGAACGTGTAAACGTTGCTGAACGCGAGCGCGAAGATCTCGCCTTCGAGCTGCCCGCTCACGGTCAAGTACGACGGCTTGCCGAAAAAATCCTGGCCGTGATCCACGTGACCGTCGGGTAGCCGCGGCACGTTCATGAGGTCGAGCGTCGTCACGCCGAACATCGCGCCCGCGCCCTCCGCGTCGCTCGCCGTGATGATCGGCGTGTGCACGTACAGGAACCCTCGCTCCTGGAAGAAGCGGTGGATCGCGAACGAGAGCGCGTTCCGCACGCGGAACACCGCGCCGAACGTGTTGGAGCGCGGCCGGAGGTGGCCGATCTCGCGCAAGAACTCGAACGAGTGGCCCTTCTTCTGCAGCGGGTAGCTCGCCGGATCGGCCTCGCCGAAGAGCTCGATGCCGCTCGCCTTGAGCTCGACCGCTTGCCCCTTCGCGGGCGACGCCACGAGCTCGCCCTGGATGCGAACGCAGGCGCCCGTCGTCACCCGATCGAGCACGGCTTCGTCGATCGAGCCCGCTTCGACGACGACCTGCAGATCACGAAACGAGCTGCCGTCGGAGAGCTGGAGAAAGCTCACGCCCTTGCTGTCGCGCCGCGTCTTCACCCAGCCGTGCGCCACGACCGCGCTACCGACGGGCTTCTGCAGGAGATCACGCACGTAGTCACCGGGCTTCAGCATGGGAGGCAGGTTAGCCTAGGGCGAGGCGGGTCGCACGCCCCCCTGGTGCCCGTCTTCGAGGACGCGTAGCGTGCACGGCCCATGAAATACTCGCTCGCTTGTCTCGTGCTCCTCGTCACCTCCGGTTGCTATCGCGGTTACAAAACCGCCGAAGAGCTCGAAGGCGATGATCGCGGTCCGACCGCTTGCGCGAGCTCGTGTCGCGAGCTCGGCATGGAAATGACCGCGTTCGTCCTGGTCGAGAACTCGACGTCTGGATGTGTTTGCTCTCCCAAAGGATCTGCAGGCACCGTGGGCGCTACTGCAGCCGCGGCCGCGTCGCACGTCTTGGCGGAGCAAGAGCGCGCCGCACAACAGGCTCAGTATTCGCAGGCCAACAAGTAGCCTTTCGTCACCGAGCCGTGATGCTCCCGTGCAGACGCCCAGGTGCGCGACTTGAATGCCGCACCCGATGGGCTCGTCGGTGAGCTCCTTACTCGGCCCGATCAGTGGAGCTCCGAGCCATGAAATTCCTCTGCACTTGCGGCCACGTGATCGACGACGGCACCGACTACATCCCGTACAAGGCTCACGTCATCTCCGATCAGGACATCTACGAGGCAGCGGAGGTGTCGGCGCGCGGCTCCGAAAGTTGGGTGGTGGCGCTCACCAGGAGGCTCTATGAGTGCATCGCTTGCGGGCGCCTCTGGCTGGAGGGACCGGGCCGAGAGCTTGCCGGATACAAGCCGGAAGTGCGAGCCGGAACGATCATTGCTCCCGCCGCTGGAGACTCATGGAAGGCGCTGCTTCGCGCTCGGTGGAACGACCAGCCGCTGCTGCCCGGCATGGAGCCGGGGTGGCTCAGTTGTGCGAGGGGCAATAAGGAGCAGGTACGGTCGTTCTCGGAGTGGCCGGCGCTCGAGGCCGCGTACTACGAAACCTTGGAGTCCCGTCGAGCAGAGGGAACGCTCCGCGACGCCTCGCTCAGCAAGAACGACGTGCTCGTCCATCACTGGGATCTCGAAGAGTAGTAGCGTGGCCCGCTCATCCGCGAGGCTCCGAAGCGCGTCTCGTCAATCGCCGCGGGGGCCTCACTCCTACACGAGGATTGATTAAGAAACTTCCACAACCCGAGTAGAGCCTCCGACAGAGACGATGTCGGGCGGTGTCCCGAACACAACTTCGCTCACTCGATTTCAGTTCGCGGATAGGATGGCGCCTGGGCCAAAGGAGAGGACCGAGAATGGATCGGAAGAGTCGAGAGAGTGTGCATCGGGGCGCGTTTTGGATCGGCATCGTCGCTTGCACGGCGTACGCGGGATGCGTCGGTGACCCGCCGAAGAGGCTTGGCGCTGGTGACGGTGGATCGAGCGGGACCTCCGAAGCGCCTGGCGGCAGTAATGGCAGCGGCGCGAGTGGCGGCGGCAAGGGTGGCAAAGGTGGCCAGAATCAAGGCGGCAGCGCGGGCACGTCAGGAGCTTCCGGCAACGGCTCGGGCGGCACTGAAAACGCAGGCGGCGCTGACGGCGTCGAAGGTGGCGCGCCCGGTAGCATCGGGGGCGAAGGCGGCGGGCCGTCCGCAGAGTGCGCCGACGGTTTGGTCGCGTGTCCCGGCAGCGCAGAGTGCACGGATCTCGACGTAGGGCACAAATCGGGCAAGACCGTCAGCGACTGCGGCGAGTGCGGAG
The DNA here is from genome assembly GCA_023419055.1 of Pseudomonadota bacterium. The sequence continues at coordinate 5,877 of JAEZYO010000341.1, forward strand.
TCTCCTGTTCGCTGGATCACGCGACGAGCTCGACGTGCTCGAGCGGCACCTGCGAGCCCGTGTGCTCGCCCGGGTTCGACGACTGCAACGCGGGAACGGCGAACGACGGCTGCGAAACGAATCTCGCCTCACCAGCTGCGTGCGGCGCGTGCGGCCGTGCTTGCGGAAAGACCGGCGTCGCGACCGCGGCATGCACGGACTCCAAGTGCACCCCGGCGTGCGCGGCGGGCTTCTTGGACTGCAACCCCGACGACGGCGACGGCTCCGACGACGGTTGTGAGCTCTATGGCGACTCTCTGACCGCCTGCGGAGCGACCTGCGAGAGCAGCGGCTCGCCTTGCACGGGTACGGAGGTCTGTCACGCAGGCACCTGCGGGGACCCTCAAGGTCTCGTCGTCTTCACCATTCCCTTCACGGCCTCCGGTCAGGTCCAGCGATATGGGAATCGCTTTACTCCCATCCCGAACCTGACGAACTCCGCGCTCGTGATGCGGGTGTACGCGCCGGGCGCGCTCAGCGGCTCCCTCTTCCTTTACCCCACGGATGGGACGGCTTCGTCTCAGGGCCCCGGCGTCACGGTGCCGCTCTCAACGCTCAGCGCAGGCTGGGTGGACGTCGAGCTCCCGATCGCCGGAGCGAACGGTGAGTTCGATCCCGTGACCGTGTTTCAGCTCACGATCGAGATATCGTCGGCGGGCGCTGGGCCTTGGGAAGAACCCACGGTGGTCTACGTGGATTCGGTCTGGTCCAAGAACGCGCTCGTGAAAGACACCTTCGACGCGAACATCGGACAGATGGTCACCTCCAGCCTCTTGAAGGTCGAGGGCTCCTCCTTGGGCTGGGTTGACGCGCTGCCACCTCCCCCGACGCCCTGAGCCTGGTTAGTTTGAATTTCCCGGCGATTTCTCGCAGGTCAACGCCGGGCTCGCCGTTGCGAGGCGCTGATCGAGCACCGGTCAGCGCCTGCACGGTCGCTCGTCGAGGGCTCGATCTGCCGGAGAAAGGCCTCGACGAGATTGCGACGCTTGCCTCGCTCGAACGTCGAGGAGGAAGCGCGTCACAGCTTCACCGGCGACCAACGTCCTTCTGGCGTAGCTCTCGCGTCCACTCGGGGTCGACCCCAGCCTCTGCGAGATCGTGGTTGGACCGGAACGCGTCGTAGGCCGTCATGAAGGAAACGCGTGCGCCCCGCAAGCGCTCGTAGGTGGCCGCTGACATCACGACGGCGACCTTCTTTCCTCGCCGTGTCAGCTCCACTTCCGAACCAGCCGCGACCTCGTCCACGATGTCCGAAAGCTTCGCGCGGGCACTCGCGATGCTGTAGCTCTTCGACATGTGCAAAGTGTACATACAGATGTACATCTGAGCAGCGTCCCCGCTTGAATCTTCAACGTTGAGTGCTGGGATCGCGCTCCCAGTTGCTCCCCCACGCGACGTCAGATCTTGCCTTCTCGATCGGCCTCGAAGCGAGCGCGGAGATCGAACTCCTCGATGAGCTCGCGCGGAATACCCTGCTC
>JAEZYO010000359.1 GCA_023419055.1 Pseudomonadota bacterium
CTCCCCCAGGGTCCAAATCGGCAGCAAAAGATCGAAGCTCGAGAGCACGTCCTCGCGCAAGCTCTGGGCGATGTCGTCGCTCAGCACCACGTCGAACTCGGCGAACAGGCGACGCGCCGCCTCCGCCATCTCACGCGGGTGATGGCCGGGCCAGCCGCCGTGCAAGATCAGCGCCCGTGGTCTCGTCAAGGCTTCCGGCGGAGCACGATGATCGGGCATCGTTCCCCGAGAGCGTAGCCCGGTTCGTGGCGGGAAACGAGCTCGAAGCCAGCGCCCCCGGCACAGAAAATCCCCGTCACCTCGTCGAGCGTCACGAAGTGATATCTCACGCGCGAGCCGCGGTACGTCTCGATGGCGCGCAGGTGCTCGAGGTCCCAACCCAGGCGCTCGGCGAGTTGCTCGAGATCGGGGGCCAGCGCGTGCACCGCGCGGTAGACGCGGTCGAGCTCCACGCCTGACTCTGCTGACTCCGTGAGAGCGGGGCCGAGCCTGAGCTTCAGCTCGTTCAAGTTCGCGACGCGCCCCGCCATGAAATCAGCGAGGACCTGCTCTTTGGACTCTCGCTTTACGGGCGGCAAGAAGAGCCGGATCGCGAAGAGCCCGCCGGGCGACAGCACGCGCTCGAGCTCGCTCGCGAGCAGGCGCTGACCTGCCGGGTACGAGAGCAGGTGCAGCCCGCCGTCACAGAGCGCGACGTCGCGCGAAGCATCGGAGAAAGGGAGGGCGGTCCACTCCGCGCAGCTCACGGCTTCTCGCGGCCCGGGCCACACGACGTCGATCATGGCGGGAGTGTGATCCACGGCGCGCACGTCGCTTCCGACGGGCCACGCGAGCGAGTAGAGCTCCGGCGTGACACCCAGGATCAACGCGCGGGGCGGGCCCTTCTCGAGCGCGAACGAGAGGACCGCGCGCTCGAAGGCCCCGACGTCCTCGGCGACGGGCCGCAGCGGGGGACCTATCTGCTTCCAGCGGTGTGCGACCTCGGGCCAATGGCGGCTCATGTCACTCCGTAATACGCGAGGCCGCGCGAAAGCTCGAGCATGGACGCGCGTATCGTGTCGCTCGAGAGGTGCCCCATCGAGGGCGTCTTGTTCACGTCGTAGAGGACGACCTCGCCGTCACGGATGACGTAGTCGAACTTGCCGTAATCGACGCCGAGCTCCTGCCGCCGTGCGCGGAGGGCCTCGGGGACCTCGGGGACTACCTCACGACGGACGACATTGGACGACTTGACGATCGGCGACTTCGAGTAAGAGAGGGAGTTCGTCTCCCGATCCCCCAAGAACATCCAGGTCCGGAGGCAATAGTGGTCGTCCCGCATCTCCGGGAGGAAGCGATCCACGATCCTGCTCTCGTCGCTCCAGACCGCGCGCGGCACGTCGCTGACAGTCGGATAAATGCGGTACTCGAGCAGCGCCTTGATGTCGTCTGCCCTGAGCGGACGCCTCTCCAGGGTCGCCTCTCGAACCCCTCCCCAGTTGAGGTTCGTCTTCACGATCACGGGGCCCTCGTAGCCGTCGCCTCGTCGCACGAGCTGCCGGCTGATCGCCGCCTTCGTGATGTCCGTGATGTCGAAGTTCAGCACCTTCTGGTACGAGGTTCCGAGCTCCGCGTAGGCGTCCGGGACGACGGAGAGGTCGACGTGGAGGATGGCGAGATCCGCGGGTGGCGGCGCGCCGAGCCCGCGGTGCACCAAAACCTCGACGCCGGCTTCGCGCCAGCACTGCGCGATGAACCGCAGGAAATACGGGGCTCGGAAGTCGTCCGAGGCGTGAGTGAGGATGGCGACGCGAGGCAACGACCGTTCACGATAGCCCGCCCGCGCGCGCCCGGCGAGCGGCGTGTCCGAGCCCGCGATATGCTCGAGCCGAATGTCCCCCAGCCCTCCGAGCCCAGAGGACGGCAGTGTTTCAATCCTCGTCTTGCGAGCCTTGGCGGGCTGGGCACGAGCGGCCGGTCTTTCGACCGAGACGTTGAGCGCAGAGCGGAATCGCAGCCTCGTTCTTCGAGGCTTCCCTGCTCGCCGATCCGAGATAGCTGGCTCTACGCCGGCGTCCTCGTGCCCGCCGGAGAAGACGAGCAAACCTCGTGCTGGCGGCTCGATCCCTCGAGCAAGAAGCGCCATGGGCTCACTCCGTGGCTGGTGCGCCCCGAGTGGCTCGACGCTCCTTCCGCCCAGGAGCGCTGAGGCTCAGCTCGACATGCCGACCGGCGCCCAGGAGCGGCGCGTGTCGGCGAGGGCCGACGCGAGCTCGAGCGCGCCCGACTGTCGTGCCGCTTCGATGGCTTGGTCGATGTAGCCGATGGCTTCTTTCCCGCGCTGGCGCCCGTGGGCCACCTGCGCGAGCGCCGAGAGCACGCGAGCGCGCTCCGTGCCGCTCGGGCCCGCGAGATCGAGCGCTTCTCTCAGCACGCCTTCGGCGTCGGCGTACGCGCCGGCGCGCACCAACGACGCGCCGAGCTTGCGGCTGAAGATCAGGACCGCGCGCAGCGGATCGTCGAGCTCGCCGCGCGAGATCTCCTGGCGCGCGATCTCGAGCCCGCGGCGGAGCGCGAGGATCTCGCCCGCGTTGTCGCCGCGCGCCGCGGAGCGATCCGCGACCTGCTCGAGCGAGAGCAGCGCCTGGAACGAGTCACCCGCGTAGTAGGCGTGCTGCGCGCGAGCTTCGAGCGGGGCGCGCAGCTTCTCGCCGACCGCGAGCGCCTTGTGATGCAGCTCGCGCCGCACGGCGGCGGGGATGCTGGCGAGCACGATTTCGCGGAGCAGCGGGTGCGAGGTCGAGAGGTCGTCCTGCTTCCGCACCACCATGCCCGCTCGCTCGAGCTCGGACACCGCTCCCTCGACGTTCTCGACGTTGGGCAAGAGCTCCGCGATGAGGGCGCTGTCCGCGCCGTCTCCCAACACCGCGAGCGCCTGGAGCGCGCGGCGCGCGTTCGGACCGAGCGTATCGACGCGCAGGGCGATGAGGTCGGCGAGCCGCCGGGGAGGATCGCTCGCGCCTTCGGCCGAATAGCGGAGCACCTGCTCGACGTACATCGGCAAGTGGCCGCGCGGCCCCGCGTCGTCGAGCCGAATGCGATCGGCGTTGGGCATGAGCTTGAGCAGGCGCGAGACCGTCGACGGCGGGAGGCCGCCGAGCACGCGCGCCGCGCCTTCCGCGCTCCAGCCCGCCTCGAAGCCCGGGGTGTGGGCCGCGAGCACGAGCGCCGGACAATCCGGGGGCTCGCCGACCAGGTCGGCGAAGGCGCTGCGGCTCGGCGCGTCGACGCGCTGGAGCTCGTCGATGGCGAGCACCACGCCGGTCGCGGCGCGGGCCTGAGCTCGCGAGAGCGCCCAGCGCAGCGCTTCGGCGCGCTGCAGCCGGCGATCCAGCGGCCCCACCTTGTCTGCGTTGTTGGGGACGTCGGAGAAGACGTCCTCGAGCCCCTTACGAGCGAGCGGCGACGCGCCTTCGACTCGTCCGGCCTCGATGTCGTCCTTCTGCACGCCCGAGAGGCCGAGGATGGCCTTGCGGAGCGCGTAGTGCTGCACGTCCGCGAAGAACGGATCGGGGCCGACCATGACGACGAGATCCCCTCGTGAGCGTGTTTGCTCGAGGAACTCGCTGAGCAGGCGAGTCTTGCCCGAGCCGGGCTCGCCGACGATGCGCGCCGACACCAGGCCGCGGTGCACCGCTCGCCGTCGCGCGTCGAGCCAGGCCATGTCCTCTTCCCTCGCCGAGAGCGCGAGCGGGAACCCGACGCTCGCGGGCTGATCGGGCGCGCCGGTCCGCACGGGCAGGCGCGCGCCGCACTCGCCGCAGAACTTGGTGAGCGCGACCACCAAGCCGCACGTCGCGCAAGTGATGACGCCGCCCGGAGTGACGCTCACTCGCTGGTCGAGCGGCGGCACGCTCTCGGCCTGGGCGAGGGCGTAGCGCAAGGCCTCCGCGAGCTCTTCCGCGTCCTGATAGCGGTCGCGCGGGTCCTTCGACAGCGCGCGGAACACGACCTCGACGAGAGGCTCCGGGATCGAGCGCTCCGGGGACACCTGGCGCGGGTCGGGGACCGGGATGGTCATGTGCATCATGACCACCTGCGTCGGGCTCTCTGCCTCGAAGGGCAGCCGGCCCGTGAGGAGCTGGAACAACATCACCCCCACCGAATAGAGATCGCTGCGGCCGTCGATGGCGTCGCCGCGACCCTGCTCGGGGGCCATGTAGTCGGGGGTGCCGCAGACGATCCCGGGGCTCGTCACGTTCGCGGGCGCCTGGGCGTCGGCCTTGAGCTTGGCGAGCCCGAAGTCGACCACCTTCACGAAGTCGCCGCCGCGCCGGAGCTGCTCGAGGATGACGTTCTCGGGCTTGAGGTCGCGGTGTACGATGCCAAGATCGTGCGCTTCACCGAGTGCGGCGAGCACCTGACGCAAGACGTCCACGATGCGTGAAAACGGAAGCGGGCCGTCCTCGTACGCGACGCGGGCCAGGTCCTTGCCCCGCAAGAACTCCATGACCAGGTAGGGCTGGCCGTCGTCGGTGCGCCCGAAGTCGAACACCGCCACCGAGTTCGGGTGGTTGAGCTGGCTCGCGGCGCGCGCCTCGGTCATGAAGCGCAGCGCGGAGTTTTCATCCGACAAAAGATGCGGATGAATGATTTTTACCGCGACGGTGCGGCCGAGGGCGCTCTGCTGCGCGCGATAGACGCGCCCCATCCC
>JAEZYO010000401.1 GCA_023419055.1 Pseudomonadota bacterium
GTGGCAGCTCGACCGCCGGCGGCAGCAGCGGCGACAGCGGCGACAGCGGCGAGGCCGGGCAGAGCACCATGGGCGGCGCCGACACTTCGGGCTCCGGGGGTACCGCCGGCAAGGGTGGTGGCGCCGGCAAGGGCGGGAGCTCGAGCAGCGGAGGCAACTCGACGAGCGGCGGCAGCACGAGCACGGGCGGTAGCACCGGCGGGCCTGCCTGTCGCGCCGCTGGAAGTTACTGCACGTGGAGCATTGCCGACGAATGCTGCAGCGGCGCCTGTGACGGTGACTCGTGTTGCGGCTTCCTGGGAGACGCCTGCCCGAACGGTCACGGTTGCTGCTCCGGCAGCTGCATCGACGGCACGTGTCAGTGTCCGCCGGGAACGATGGACTGCGGGAACGGCTGCGTCGACATCGAGTACAACGAGAACGCCTGCGGCGACTGCAACACCAAGTGCGGAGTGAACTCGCTCTGTGAAAATAGCGAGTGCGTCTGCGATCCCAACCTCTTCGACGCGCAGTTCTACGAGAGGTGCGAGGGCGGGTGCTTCAACACGCACTTCGACGACGAACACTGCGGCGACTGCGAGACCTCCTGCACCGGCGGCAAGGAGTGCTCGGGGTCGAAGTGTCAGTGTCCGTTCGGAACCCTGGACTGCGGCAGCGGCTGCGTGGACGTCACCGCGAACCCGCAGCACTGCGGTTCATGCGGCGAGGTCTGCGACGCGATGACCGAGGACTGCGTGAGCTATCAATGCCAGTGCAAGTCCGGCCTCACCCCGTGTGGAGGGGTTTGCGTCGACCGGAAAACCGACAAGACGAACTGCGGCGCCTGCGGCACCGTCTGTACCGGCAACAAGACTTGCCAGAACGGGACCTGCTCGAACTGATCGCGAGCTACGAGGCCAGATCGTAGAAGCTTCATTGCGTCCGGGTCCGCTCGACGCGCTCCTTGACTGTACGCCGATCGAGCCCGAGGCGCCGGCCCGTCTCGACGTAGCTCCCCGTCGCCTCGTACACGCTCGCGCAGTAGCGATCGAGCAGCGCCTCCGCCGAGAGGCTCGAGTCGATCAGCGCCTGACCGAGCGCCTTCTCGGGCCCGCGGCGTGGCGGCCGGTAGCGCTTGCGTACGAGCACGTTGCGCACACACTGCTCGAGCTCGCGGACGTTGCCGCGCCACGGATAGCTCGGATCGAGCTCGCGGCCGATCCAATCGAGCGCGTCCTTCTTCAGCGCAGGAGCGTTGACCTCGCCAGCGATGCGCTCGGCCAGGATGCCGACGAGGAGCTCGAGCTCGCTCGGATCGTCGTCGAGGCGCTCGCGGAGTGAAGGCGTCTGGATGCGATCGGCGCACAGACGGTAGTAGAGATCTTCGCGGAACCACCCCTCGTCGAGCCCTCGATCCAGGTCGCGGTGCGTGGCGACGACGATCTTGCCCAGGAACATCCGCGCCTTGGTCTCGCCGATGCGCTGGAAGGTGCGCGACTGCAGGACTCTCAAGAACTTGACCTGGAGCTCCGTGCCAAGCTCGCCGATCTCGTCGAGGAAGACCGTGCCGTCCGGGCCGCAGGTCTCGAGCCAACCCTGCCGGTTCTCGAGCGCACCCGTGAAGGCTCCGCGACGATGACCGAAGAGCTCCGACTCGATCAGGCCGACCGAGAGCGCAGACACGTTGAGCGCGTGGTATTGCCCCGCGAACGGCTCGACGAAGCGTAGCCTGGCCTCGTCGAACGCAAGGTGACGGCAGTAGCCGATCGCTTGCGCCACCAGATCCTTGCCGGTTCCCGAGGGGCCTACGATGAGCGTCGGGATGTCCGACATGCGAAGGTACACTCCGCGTTGGTAGCGTCGCAAATCGTGCGTGAAAATGGAGTGCCAGGTCTCCGCGCGAAGCTCGCTGATCGGCTTCGAGCTGCCGAGCAGGTAGCGGAACACGTAATGGAAAGCGCGCCGGATCTGAAAGAAGAAGGCAATCGCCGTGGACGCCGTGAGGCCCGACGGGAACGGCAGGCCAGGCTCGACCAGGAGCTCTTCGAACTCTCGTTTGAAGCGCGGGTAGGCGCCGAAGCGCTGGTGCTCGAGCGAGGTGTCGATCGCGAGCTCGTACAGAGTAAGCTCGTAGCGCGCGAAGAGCGCGTACAGGGCGAGATCCTCGTAAAGCTGGAGCTCGCGCTCGTTCATCGTCCCCGCCTGCTCGGCGAGGCGCGCACGAGCACGCTGCGCCGCCTTCCACGACAGGTCGCGCAGGCGAGCTACGTTGGGGCGCTCCGGGTAGAAGCTCCCGGCGCCGGAGTGCGCGCGCTCCGCGGACCAGACCGGCTGAGACTCGCGAAACTCCACCCCGAGCGCGGCGCGCTCGTGCTCCATGCGCGCCGGTAAGAACGGGTTCTCGTAGGCGACACGGGCAATCGCTTCGGCGAAGCGGCGCTCGAGAGGATCGAAGACCACGTCCTCTTCTTGTACACTATCTGTACATCCACTGTACTCTCAGTCGGTTCCCCACTACAAAAACGTCAATCATTACGGGGCCCAGCCTCCGACGACGGCTCGGCGCGTCGATTGCTCTAGAGCCCTCGACTGCTCACCAAGAGCGATTTCGGAGGCAAATGATGGCGCGGTTCAAGCGCTGGACACGAGGTGTCGTGTCCAGCATCGACGAGTTCGTCGTTCAGATAGAAAACCACGAAGCACAGGTCACGAGCGCGTTGCGAGAGCTCGAGCAAGCGGTCGCTCGAGCCAAGGTTCAGCTCCTTCGAGTCGAGCGCGACGGTAAGGCGCTCGACCAGAGCGTCACCGACGAGCGCGAAGCGGTCGTCCGCTGGCGCGAGCGAGCGCTCCGAGAGCCACAAGAGGCGCGCGCTCTCGAGTGTTTGCGCAGGCACAAACGCGCTGAAGCTCGTGCACGCGAGCTCGAGCAGAGGCTTCTCGAGCACCAGCGAGTCGAGCAGCAGCTGCGCCGCGACGTGCGAGCGCTCGAGACGCGGCTCGTCGAGCTCCGGGAGCAGCGCAACCTGATGCGAACGCGTCAGTCACGCGCGGACGCGTTCGGCGTGGTTCAGGGAGCGGCGGGATTCGGCACGCTCGAGCTCGGTGACGTGTTCGAGCGCTGGGAGACGCGAGTGACCGAGAGCGAGGTGGCGAGCGGTTGCTTGACCGCGTCGCTCGACAGCTTCGAGGACGAGTTCGTCGACGCCGAAGAAGAGGCCGCGCTCAAGCTCGAGCTCCAGGCCTTAAAGGAGGAAGCGTGATGCAAGCGGAACTTCGGGACCTTTTCCCCGAGTCGGCCCCCAAGCGGAGCAAGCCCGCGGTCGACACCGACGCGCTGACGCGCGCGCTGCGCGTGGCCGGCGCGGTGCTGGTGGTGGCCTCGGCTTCGACGTTCATGCTCCAGCATTGGGAGAGCAGCGGCAATGATCTCGCGCGCTACGCGATGCTGGTCGGGCAATCGTTGCTGCTCGTGCTGGCCGCGTACTTCGTCGGACTCACGGTGCGCGACGGCAAGGGCGCTCGCACCTTCCTCGCGCTCTTGCTGGCGACGATGCCCGTGAGCTTCGCCGTCCTCGGCGGGCTCGTGTACTCGCAGTTCCACGTCGAGCCGCTCGCTTCGCTCCCCCACTACGCGAGCTGGATCGCGCCGACCAAAGTATCGGCGGTCTTGGCGGTGCTGGGCACGCTCGCGGTGCTCGTGCCCCTCGGCATGATCGCGTTCCTGGCTCTCGCTCGCCAGCACGCCCGATCGCTCGGGTGCGCCTTCTTCGCGAGCAACCTCGCGCTGCTGGTCCCCGTGCGCGAGCCCTCGGTCATCGCCGGTCTGCTCGCGGTTACCGTGCTCGGGCTCTTGCTCCTCGACGGGCGGCGCGTCGGGAGGCTCGACACCCTCGAAGGCTGGCTGGCGCGTTCGGCTCCCTTTGCCGCTCCGTTGCTGATGGCTGGCCGCGTGTTCCACCTGTATCGGCCGACGACGCTGTACGTCGGCACGCTCTTCTTGATCGCTGCAGCCGCGACCTGGATCCTCACTGCCAGGAGTGAGCAGCCGAAGTACCGCGCGCTCGGCGCGTGGCCGTGCGCGGTACTCTCGCTCCTGGGGTGGTCCTTGTGCTGGGTCGAGCTCTCCCGACACCATCATTCGGACTTCGTCGCCCTGGTGAGCCTCGGCTTGCCGAGCGCGGCGCTCCTGTTCGTGGCTTCCACTCGCGCCAGGCGTTCGCGCGCCGTGCTCTCCGGGTTCGCCATGGCGGCGCTGCTCTTCACGGCGGTGCTCGGTCCGCTCTACGAGCTGTCCACGCTGCCCGTGCTCACCTGCCTCTTGATCGGGATCGCGTTCGCCGTGGCAGGGGCGGGTACCCGCTCGTGGCCCACGATGCTACTCGGCGGGCTCGTCGCGCTCTTCGGGCTAGGAGCCCAGGTGCTGCTCGCGGTGCGCGCCGACGACCTCTTGCGCTGGGGCAGCCTGACCGCGGTCGGAGTCGCGCTGATCCTCGGCGCGTCGTACCTCGAGCGTCACAAGGGCCGGCTGTCGGAGATCGGAGAGAAGTGGCGCCTCGAGACCGAGTGACATCTCACTGAGTGAAAGCGCGCTGCGTGCCGGTCCGGGATCTCGCTGTCGGGATCTCGAGCCGGCGCTCCCCGCGCTGCCTCCGGCTCCGGCAGCTCCGCCTGTTCCTCCCGAGCCAGCTCCGCCGGTTCCTGCGCTCGCTCCTGCTGAGCCCATTCCGCCGATCCCGGCACTCGCGCCCCCGCCGGTTCCCGCACCCGTTCCGGAGGCGCTGGGGCGCCAGCAGGTGGATCGATTTACGCAAGCCTTCGGCAGTCCGACCGCAATCTGGAGCAGCGGAGGCAGTGCCCCCGAGGGCATGCGCGACCTTCCCTCAGGCAAACAAGAAGGCACGCACCACGCGCCGGGCTTCGAGGATGGCCTCGGCACGCGAAAACGTGACCCAGGGCGCCGTGGCGACGTACTTCTTCCACTTGTGACGGCTGCTGCGGCCGGAACCCCAATCCTCGACCGCGAAGAAGGCGTCGAGCGCGTCGAGCGTCATGTTGCGGCTCGCGAACGCGCTCTCGATGCAGCGCTTGGTGGCGACCGGCTCGAGCGTGCAATGCCGAGCCAAGAGCACGAGATCGATGAGCGTCTTCGGGTGCCAGCGGCCGCGAGGACCGAGCTCCACCAGTGAATGGACCTTCCAGCCGAACATCACCTCGGGAGCGACTGCGGGCAGCGTGAAACCTTCGAGCTCGAAGGGCCTAGGAGCCACGCCGAGCACCTCGCCCCAGCCGAGATCGACCTGCAGCGTCAACTCCGCGCGCGCGAGCTCGAGGCGCAAGCCGGGCCAGGGTGTCTCGAGCCAGATCCCCCAAGCTTTGACGTGGAGGTCCGAGACGAAGCCCTCGGCGGGCAACCCGGTCGCTCCCAGGAGCTCGTTCACGGCGCGCGTCGCACGCTCGAGGTTCCAGTCGCCCATGAGGACGAAGTCGAGATCGGCCGCTACACGGCCCGGGATCCAGCGCGCCGTGAGCTGACTGCCTCGCAGCACCGCGTCGGCGCCGAATTCGGTGCGCGGCAAGAGCTCGAGCCACGAACGAATCAAGCTCAAGGCATCCACCCCGCGTCGACCTCGAGCGCCGAATCGTACACGGTGTACTCGCGCGTGCGATTGCGCAACGGGAGGCCGAGCTCAGCCGCGAGCGCCAGGACTCGGTCGAAGCGAGCGTCAGCCGACGCCTGACCGAGGCCCCAGGAGCGGAGGGTGACGAAGCGGACCTCGACCCCGTCTGCGCGCGGTGCA
>JAEZYO010000416.1 GCA_023419055.1 Pseudomonadota bacterium
CTTGTAGGGCGGATTGTGCCGAGGTGCGTGAAATCGCGAAACGACGGCTTCTCTTGGCCACGTCACAAAAATGACGTTCCGCCTCCACGTACTGAGCGCTGCTGTCGCCCTCACAGGTGGGCGTCGCGCAGGAGCCTCTCGCATGAACAGGTCGACATGGGTCATTTTGCTCAGCGTTTCCGCGCTCACGGCGTTCGTCGCGTGCGGTGACGACGGCGACGCCGAGCCCATCGGCGCCGGCGGGACCAGCGCGACCGGAGGCACGACGGGCGAAGGCGGCGAAGGGGCGACGGGCGAGGCGGGCACGACCTCGACGAGCGGCGGAACGACCTCGACGAGTGGCGGCGCGAGCTCGAGCGGAGGTACGAGCGACGGAACGGCTGGGGATACGGGCGCGGGCGGAGCTCCGGGCGGCGCTGGCGACACGTCCGCGGCAGGAGCGGCCGCGGGCGGCGCCCCCGACCTCCCCGACACCGTCATCGAGGGCAACGGCACCTGCATGGGGTCCGAGGACTGCGCGCTCATCTGCGAGGGCGAGACCTGCGACGATCAAACCTGTCAGGGCAGCTCGACCTGCACGGCGACGTGCTCGGGTAGCGGCGCGGACTGCTCGGTCGACTGCATCGGGAACGCGAGCTGCTCGAACGACTGTAGCGACGGCGCCGACTGCCAGATCGACTGCGCGACGAACAAGACCTGCAGCGCGACCTGCGCGGCGGGGGCCGGCGACTGCGAGCTCGATTGCGAGGGGAGCTCGACCTGCAACGCTACCTGCGCCAAAGGCGGCTGCAGCTACGAATGCGCGGACGATTCGAGCTGCGAGATCAGCTGTGACGGCGGCGGCTGCGATTTCGCCTGCGAAGGCAACGCGGACTGCACGTTCACGTGTGACGGCGGCGGTTGCACCTACGAGTGCGACACGACCGGAACCTGCACTCACCCCTGAGACTCCGATCGGGGGACGGCCCGCGCGCTCTGTCGGGTCGTCCCCCGATTCCCTTGTTCTCTCCGGCACGCCGCGGCAAAGTTCGCGCTCGTGCGGCGGCTGGTCTTCGATATTCTGCCTCTCGGGGCGGCGCTCCTCGTCGTGGGGGTGCCGGTCACGCTGGCAGCAGCGTTCCTTTCGGAGCAGCGACTGCAGGGCTTCGCGATGTACGATCCCGAGCTCGGCGCTGATCCGCTCGCTCACCAGTTGAACCTGGTTCACGCCGGCGTCGCGCTGCTCTTTTGCGCGGCTCAGTCGGGCGCGCTCATGACCCGCAAGCGCACGCTCGGGGGCTCGGAGGCGGGCGCTTCGTCTCGGAGCTTCGTGAAGGCCACCTCCGGCCTCGGGCTGCTCGCGCTCTCGGCGTTCCTGATCCGATTCACGTCGCCGTTCTTCGTCCTCGCGCTCCTCGCCTTCGCGTGGGCGCTTTGCGCGAGCGCGCTCTTCCGCCGCTTCTCGGGGCGAGCTCGCCCGCGGTGAACGGGGCCCGAGCAGCGATGCTCAGTGCGCGCTGAGCACGAACGCCGTCATCACGAGCACGAGGTGCGGCATCGAGGCGCGGAAGAGCTTCTTCGCCCAGCGATCACCGGAGGTCTCGCGCAGGCCCACGAGCGAGTACGCGAAGAACGCGGCGCCGCTCAACGCGGCGAGCACCAGGTACACGACCGAGACCATGCCGAGAAAGTACGGCGCGACGCTCGCCGCGACGAAGATCGCCGAGTAGGCGACGATGGCGCGCTTGGTGGCTGGCACGCCCTTCACGACGGGGAGCACGCGATGGCCGGCGCGCGCGTACTCCTCGCGACGGAAGATCGCGATCGCGAGGAAATGCGGCAACTGCCACATGAAGAGGATCGTGAAGAGCGCCCACGCCGGCGCCGAGAGCGTGCCGTGCACGCTCGCCCAGCCGATGAGCGGGGGCAGGGCACCCGGCACCGCACCCACGTGGAGCGCGAGCGGGCTCACCTGCTTGAGGGGCGTGTAGACGAAAACGTAGCTCGCGAGCGCGGCGGCGGTGAGGAGCGCGGTCAGCGGGTTCACGAGCAGGGACAGGAGCGGCAAGCCGTGCGTCGCGAGCAGGATGCCGAAGATCAGCGCGACCTCGGGCGCCACGCGGCCCGTGGGCAACGGGCGCGTCCGCGTCCGGGTCATGAGGCAGTCGCTCTGGCGCTCGATGTACATGTTGAGCGTGTTGGCGGCTCCGACCACGAGCGCGGTGCCGATGAGCGCAATCAGAACCTTGGGAGTGCTGCGCGGGCCCGGAGCCGAGAGCGCGCCAGCGAGGGCGGTCACCATGACCAGGCCGCCGAGGCCCGGCTTCGTGAGCTGGACCAGTGAAACGAGGAGCGAGGTGCGCGAGGCGGTCCGAGGCTCGAGAGCGGTCTCCACCTTCATGGGGTTCGCCGAGGTCATAGGGCTCCGTCCGATGCTGGTTTCATGAAGGTTCGCTTCGATTTCGGGAGCCCGCGGGCGGCTCGTCTTTCGGGGCGCTCGACTCACCCTTGGCGGGGAGGAGCTTGGGCGGTGCAAGCTCGACGATGGGAGCTAGGGCCGGGGCTTCCGGCTTGGGAGGATCCTGGTCGGCGCGGAAGCCGCGCTTGAAGTTCCTGATGCCTTCACCGAGCCCGCGGCCTACCGCGGAGAACCGGTTGTTGAAGAAGAGGAGCACGACGAGCAGGAAGATGACGAAGGTGCCCAACTCATTCCGTCTCCGGGGTGAGAAAGCTGGCAGGCGGCTCTACCATCGCCCGGCCGCTCGGGCAATCGCTCGTCGCGCCCGCCGCGCCGAGCGGCTTTTCAGATGGAAAACGAGGGTTTCGCACAGGCCCAGGCTGACCACCGCGACCCAAGCACCGGCTATCCCGAGAAGAGACAGGGCGAGCACCGCTAGCCACGGTGACGGTCCGCGGTCGAGCGCGAGCTGGGCGAGCACGAGCGAAAGGCTCGCGGCCGCTCCGACGAAGAGACGCCGAGCCCAGGAGCGATAGCTCCCGGCGAGAGCGATCGCGGCGCACGTCACGAACACCGCGACGAAGCCGGACACGATGCGCATGGGGCCGGCGATCTCGTGGGGGCGCCCCCACGGCCTGAGCCCGCGCACGGTCGCTTCGGCGGCCTCGACGCGCAGCGTCGTGCCGGTGCGCCCGAGCGGGACGGTGAGGCGCATCTCTTCGAAGCCGAGCCGCGAGAGATCCGCGCTCGGCTCGAGCTCACGCGCGGTGAACGTGCCCTTGCCGATCGGAGCCGTGCCCGAGAGCGCGCCGTCGGCGCAGTTCAAGCTCAGGCGCACGACAGGCAGATCCACGCGCGGAATCCCGGAGCTGCAGCTCTCGCGCGCCGCGCGGATGAGCTCGTTCACGACCGCCCCGGGGCTCTCCGGCGCGACGTCGATGCGGTTGGCCGTGCCGAGCACCGCGAGCGCGATGATCGCCGGCACCACCAGGACCTTGAGCCTTTCGCGCCAGCGGTCGAACGGCAGCCCGAGCGCGAACCCGAGCGGCAGCCCACCCAGCACCGAGAGCTCGAGCCCGAGCGCAACGAGCGGCAGCGCCAGCGTCGGCAGGAGCCCGACGTTGCGAGCCGCGGCGGCGCTCGGCAAGAGCCGGTACGCCGCGCCCGCGAGCGACAGCACGAGCCCGAACGCGAGCCCGAGCAGCGTCGCACGCAGACTGATCCTGAGGGCTTTCACGCTCGGAGGCAGAGTCTAGCGCGCGGTTCCGGCGCTTGGCCAACGCGGGCGGTCACGCCGCACCGGCGAGCGCGCGAGCGTTGGAGAGCCCGCGCTGGCTCCGAGGCTCGTAGCAGTCGGGCACGACGGCGAGCTCTCGCGCCGGGAGCTCGGCTTCCGACGCGAGCGCTTCGAGCTCGAACAAGAGCTCCTCGACGTTGCCGTAGCGGTTGTCGGGGTGCTTGCGCGTCGCGCGGGTGATGATCGAGTCCAGGCGCTCGTCGACGCCTTCCGCGAGCCACGACGCGGGCGGCACCGCGGACAGCAGGTGATGTCGCAGCAGCGTGACGCTGAGCTCGAGATCGAACGGCAGGTGCCCGGTCAGGAGCCGGAACAACGTCATCCCGAGCCCGTACACGTCGGCGCGCCCGTCGACGGGATCGCCCAGGATCTGTTCGGGCGCCATGTACTTCGCGGTGCCGCGCATCACGTGATCCTCGCCCGGGTCGACTTCACCGCTCACGCTCGCGAGATCGAAGTCGAGGATCTTGATCAACAGCGCGCCGGCCGGCGTGCGAGTGGCGAAGAGGTTCTCGGGCTTCATGTCGCAGTGGACGACGCCGGCGGCGTGCGCCGCCGCGAGCCCTCGCGCGGCTTGAGTGACGATCTCGGTAGCGAGCAGGGGCGGCAAGGCACGCTCGCGCTTCACGACGGCGTCCATCGGCTTGCCTTCGAGCAGCTCCATGGCCGCGTAAGGAGTGCCGTCTCGCGGCTCGGCGACTTCGAACACCGTGACCACGTGAGGGTGACTGATGCGCATCGCCGCCCGGGCCCCGCTCAGGAAGTGAGCGCGCAGGATCGGATTGTTCGCGGTTTCGTCGCGGAGGAGCTTCAAAGCGCAGCGCCGCGAGGTCGCGAGATCGGTCGCCACGAACACGTCCGCGGTGCCCCCACTCTCGAGGTAGGACTCGATTCGGTAGCGGTGACCGATGAGCTGGGGCGTCGATTCGAGCGCCTCCACGGCACGGCGCGACGCCGTCTTCGGCGCGGGCGGCGTATCGGTGAAGATCCGGCGCAAAGCCGAGCCGGCGAGGGCGTCCACGGGGAGGGGATGGGACGAGAGCATGGGGGCGCCCTCCCGCAGTAGCCATAACCCGAGGACTTAAGACAACTTTTCGACGATCCGGCCGGATCGTCACGTCGAATCGAGCCGGAACTATGAGGGGACGATCACGCGCTCGAATTCGGCGATCTCTCGCGATGGATCTCCGGGAAGCTCTCGGCGATGTTCTCCCAGCTTTCTTCCGAGCGCAGCTCGGCTTCGGCAAACCTCTCAGCGAACTGCTCCGGAGAATCTTTCAGTGCGGCGAGCCGGACTGCACGCAAAGTCGCCGCTTCCCCGGGCTCGAGTCGCCGCACCCGAAGCTTCGCGGCGTCCATCTCAGGTGAGGCCGACCGCGGGCTCGGTTCCGGACGGCGGTAATTCGGAGCCATGCAGCGAAAGCCAGGGCAGGACCAGCGCCCCCGCGCAGAGGAGCAGGGCCGAGAGGGGCACGTCGACGGCGCCGGACCCGGTCAAGCATAGGGCGAACAGCGCACCCTGGCCGCCCCGCTGCCGCTGCGCGAGGCAGAGCAGCGCGGCAAGTCCTAGCCCGGCGCAGAGCGCATGCTGGAGGCCAGTCGGAAGATAGGGAGCGGGCGGGCGGGCCAGCGCGTCCATCATTCGCGACACCACGACCGCGACGGGGCCGGCGTCGGGCTCCTGACCGGTGCGGGCCAGGAGCGCGATCGCCACGCTGAACACGAGGCAGCTCGCGAAGAGCGCGCTGATGCGCGGGAGGTTTCGCGCGCCGACCCAGATCAGCACGAACGCGAGCATGCCCAGCTGGACGAGCCAGGAGCCGGTCGCGAAGGCGCGCGACAGCTCGTACCCCGTCGACGAGGCGGCCTCACCCGCGCGGATGGCGAGCGACAGAGAGCCGAAGTGGAGCGCGCTCGTGAGCGTGCCGATCGCGAGCACGAGCCCGAAGGCCCGCGTCTGACGTCGCGCGATGCCGAACGGAACCGCGAGCGCCGCCGTGAGGATGCACGCCACGGCGAGCACACCCTGCATGGAAGCGTCGAGCGTATCGTGCGCCGCCGCCACCGAGAGCGCCGCGACGGCGGTCGCGGCCGGGAGCGCGAGCGTCCTGAAGGCCACGCCCAAGCGGCGCTCGATCAACAGCAGCCCCGACATGCGGAGCACGACCATCACTGCCACGACGGCGCACAGCTGACTGAGAGCCCCGGTCACGCTGTCGGTCGCCGTGATCCAACGCTCGATGCCCGTCATCGAGCCGGGGAGCGCTGGCTCGAGGCCGCGTCCGAGCCAGCTTGCGATGAGCCCGAGCAACGCGAGCACCCAGAGCGAAGAGCTCTCGACGGCTTGCCAGGGCGGCATCGAGAGGCGCGAGTCGGGCGGCCGCGAGTCGGGCGGGCGGACGCTGCCGGGGGAATCAACCATGAGGGCGACGGGAGCGTACCAAAGGCTAGCCGGGTCCGTCGTGATCCGTGTCGAGCGAGCCGTGACGCTCTCCCGCCGCCGGGGGCTCGTATTCCTTGACCGGGGGCTCGGAGGGAGAGGGTGCGGGACCCGGAGCCGGCTTCGGCGCCGACTTCAAGATGAAGGGGTGAGCGAAGTAGGTGGAGCACGCGTACTGAGGATTTCGGAAGAATTCCCAGTGAAAGTACACGTTGCCGTCGGGGGAGACGATCTCGCGCGGCGGGGCGCCGAACGGCTGGGCGCGATCGACTGCCGAAAGCGCCGCGACGTCGAAGGCCGTGACGCCGCTCGTCTTGGTCACGCCCATGCGCTGAATACGTCCCTCCTCGCGATCGAGGACGATCTCGAGGTGTGTCACGAGCTCGGTCCCGTTCAGAGGATGGGACCCCGGGAGCTCGTCGAGCGACGCCAGGAACTGATCGGCGAAGATGGGGTGCAGCCGGTTGTGGACGAGGTTCAGGTAGCTCGCGAAGGGCGAGCGCGCCGCGTTCAGCGCGGTCTGGTTGCCGGGCTTCACGCTCGGCACGTAGTTCTCGATGGCGCTGCGCCAGCGCTCGATGCTGCCGCTCTTCCAGCTGCCGCGGTGAGCGCTACGCCGGCGTTGCCCGTCCGCCATGCGCTCGCGATACAAACGGTCTTCGCCGATGGCGGCGGTGGCCGTGGTGGGCGACAGGTTCAGGTTGACGCCGCCCGGGCTCAAGCCCGGCGCGCCGAGGCCGAACATGTCCGTCCTGCCGTTGCTGCGCGGCGGCGGCAGGGCGCGTCGCTTCTTGGCCTTGCGCGCTTCCTGATCGACGGAGGCTTCTCGCTGGCCAGGCACCGCCCAGTTGCCGTTCTGCGCGGCGAGCGGATCGGGCGCCGCTTCTTGCGCGCGCGACGCTTGTTGCGCGCGTTGGCCCGCCTGACCTGGCAGCGGAGTCGGCTTCTGTGAATCGGGCGCGCCCTGCGCGGCTCCTTCCTGCCGTCGCTCGACGCCGGCGACCTTGGGCGCGGGCGGAGCGTTGGGCGCCGGAGTTTGAGCGGCCTTCGCTTGATCTTGCGTAGGGTCCTGCTTCTCGCCGGGGGCGCGGTTCGGATCGCCGTCGTGTTCGTCGCTCTGCGCGACCTTGTCGACGTCGCCGTTACCCGGCTTGTCGGGGGGGCCCTGCGAGGCGGACGTTCCGGGATTCGGCTTGGGGTCGTCCTGATCGGTCGAGGTGATGCGCGCCTGCGTCTGCTCTTTGACGCGATTCGCCTGATCCGCGAGAAACTCGGCTTCCGGATTGTCCTTCTGATTCGGATCGTCGACGTGCTGCTTCACGGCGATCCGGCGTTGCGTTTCGGGCGGAGGGAGATCCTTGACCTCGGCGGGAACCGGCTCGGGCTTCTTCTCCTCTTCCTTCTTCGGCTCGGGCTTCTTCTCCTCCTTCTTAAGAGGTTCCGGCTTCTTCTCCTCGAGCTTGGTCTCCGGCTTCTTCTTCTGAGTGTCCGTCTCGTCTTTCGCCGACGCCTCGTCCGGGCTCTCTTCTTCCGGATCCTTGGGCTCCTCGGGTTCGGCGTTCGGATCGGGCGCGGTTTCTTCCGGCGCCTGCTCGTCCTCGACGAACGCTACCTCGATCGGCTTACCCACGCCTTTGACCTGGCGGCGCACCGACGCGGCGAAGTCCCGGATCTCGAGCGTCTCCCCGAGCATCGTGGCGACCTTGTCGACGCCGCCGCCCGACACCGCATGGACCACGACCGCGGTCGCAATCCAGAGGAAAAGCGGGATTTGGGCCTCGCGGGTCATGCTCGAATCAGAACCCCCAAAACCTAACACCGGCGACGAGGCCGAGCGAGAGTGGCAGAAAAACCCGAATGTCCGTCAACCTTTGCTGATCGCCTCGAAGTGCTCGGAAATTTCTTCCGCGGTCCAGATGCCTCGGTCGCTCTCCTTGTACTTCCCCGCGCTTTCCACGACCTTGAAGACGCTGAGGCGCGCGCCCGCCACACCGATCACGAGGCCGGTGCGCTCGCCCGAGAGCTCGCTCGCGAGGAACAGGTGCACGGGCGCCACGTGCTCCGGCGACAAGGTGTCCTCGATCTTCGCGAACATGGGTAGATCCGCGGTCATGCGCGTTTTTGCGAGCGGCGCGACCGCGTTCACGAAGATTCCGTAGCGCTGGAGCTCGATGCTCGCCGTGCGCGTGAGCCCGTAGATGCCCGCCTTGGCAGCCGAGTAGTTCGCCTGACCGAAGTTGCCGAGCAGCCCGGAGACGCTCGTCGTGTTGACAATGCGACCTCCGCCCTGTTCGCGCATCACCGCGACCGCCGCCTGAGTGCACAGAAAGGTGCCGGTGAGGTGGACGTCGAGCACCGACCGCCACATCTCCTGGGTCATATTGAGCAACGTCTTGTCTCGCAGGATGCCCGCGTTGTTGATCAAGACGTCGAGCCGCCCGTAGTGGCTCTTGGCGTCGGCCACCACGCTCTTTGCGCCGTCCACCGTCGAGACGTCACCGTGGTTCGCGACGGCGACCCCGCCTGCGGCCGTGATCGCGGCGACGACCTCGTCCGCGGCGGAGCTGCTCGGGCCCGACCCGTCACGCGCGCCTCCGAGATCGTTGACGACGATCTTCGCCCCGTTCTGCGCCAAGAGGAGCGCAGTGGCGCGACCGATGCCGTTGCCGCCGCCGGTGATCGCGACGACCTTGCCTTCGAGCAGACCCATGGCCGGTTCTCTTAGCTCAGATTGGGCCTCGGTGCAGGCCCCTCGGTCGAATCAGCCCGGCGCCTGGCCCGCCTTTCGCCACAGAAACTGCTAGGCTCCGCCGCCATGTCGCGACGCCTCCTGGTCACGAGCGCGCTTCCGTACGCCAACGGCCACATCCACCTCGGTCATCTCGTCGAGTACATCCAGACTGATATCTGGGTGCGCTTCCAACGTCTTCAGGGGCGCCACGTCGCGTACCTCTGCGCCGACGATACGCACGGGACCGCTATCATGATCCGTGCGCGGCAGGAGGGGCGTTCGGAGATCGAGCTCATCAACGAGATGAGCGCCGCGCACCAGCGCGACTTCGCGGACTTCGAGATCCGCTTCGATCACTACGGCTCGACGCACAGCAAGGAGACGGAAGAGCTCTGCGGTCAGATCTGGGGCTCGCTCCGCCAGAAGGGGCTCGTCAGCGAGCGTGAGGTCACGCAGCTCTTCGATCCGAAGGCGGGAGTGTTCCTCGCCGATCGCTTCGTGAAGGGGACGTGTCCGCGTTGTGGCGCCGAGAACCAGTACGGTGACTCGTGCGAGCGCTGCGGCAGCACGTACAGCGCCTCCGACCTCAAGAACCCCGTGAGCACGCTGAGCGGCGCGACGCCCGAAGTTCGGAGCTCACCGCATCTCTTCGTTCAGATCGAGGCGCTGCACGACTTCCTCACCGAGTACACGCAGGCACCCGGGCGCTTGCAGCCCGAGATCGCGAACTACCTGAAGGGTCACTTCCTCGCGGAGCCGCTCCGAGACTGGGACGTGTCTCGCCCGGCGCCCTATTTCGGCTTCGAGATCCCGGACGCTCCCGGGCACTATTGGTACGTGTGGTTCGACGCGCCGATCGGCTACATGGGCTCCACCGCGGAGTGGTGCAAGAAGACCGGTCAGACCTTCGACGATTGGTGGCGCTCCGACGACACGGACATCGTCCATTTCATCGGCAAGGACATCGTCTACTTCCACACGCTGTTCTGGCCGGCCATGCTGAAGGCCGCCGATTTCCCGCGTCCGAAGCGCGTTCAGGTGCACGGCTTCTTGACCGTGAACGGCGAGAAGATGAGCAAGAGCCGGGGCACGTTCATCCTGGCTCGCACGTACCTCGACCACCTCGACCCCGCGTACCTCCGCTACTACTACGCGAGCAAGCTCGGGCCGCGCGTCGAGGATCTCGACATTCAGCTCGACGAGTTCGTGACCAAGGTCAACGCCGACCTCGTGGGCAAGGTCGTGAACCTGGCGAGCCGCAGCGCGCGCTTCGTCAGTGAGCTCGGGCTCTCCGCGGCGTACCCGGAGGACGAGGGCCTGTTCGCGGAGGGCGTGCGAACCGGCGAGGAGGTCGCGGCCGCGTACGAGAGCTGCGATTTCGCGCGCGCGATGCGCCTGATCATGACCTTCGCCGATCGCGCCAACGAGTACATCGACCGCAAGGAGCCGTGGAAGCTCTCGAAGCAGGGCGAAAAGCAGAAGATGCAGGACGTCTGCACGGTCGCGCTGAACCTCTACCGGCAGATGGCGCTTTACCTCGCGCCGGTGCTGCCGAAGCTCGCGGCGCAGAGCGCCGAGCTCTTGGACGTGCCTCTCACGGCCTGGGACGAGTCCAAGGCGCCGGTGGTGGGCGTGAAAGTGCAGCCTTTCCAGCACCTGATGCAGCGCGTGGATCCCAAGAAGCTCGAGCTCGTCGTGAACGAGAGCCGCGAGGCGCCGAAGGATGCCCCCGCCGATGGCGCGCCTGCCGCGGCTGCTCCCGCCGCAGGACCGAAAGAGAACGCTGCGGTGGAGGACGACGGCGCGGCTCTCGCTGCGGAGCCGCTCGCCGCCGAGTGCACCTTCGAAGACTTCGGCAAAGTCGACCTGCGCGTGGCGCGTGTGGTGGCGGCGGAGGAGCTGCCCGAAGCCAAGAAGCTGCTCAAGCTCACGCTGAGCTTGGGCGGAGGCAACACTCGCACCGTGTTCGCCGGAATCAAGAGCGCGTACTCCGCGCAGAGCCTCGTCGGGCGGCTGGTGGTGATGGTGGCGAACCTCGCGCCTCGCAAGATGAAGTTCGGCGTGAGCGAGGGCATGGTGATCGCGGCCGGGCCTGGCGAACAAGAGATCTTCGTCCTCTCGCCCGACTCCGGCGCCAAGCCGGGCCAGCGCGTCCACTAGCCGCGCCTCGCGGGGCTACTCGGCGAGATCGGCGCGCAGCGCGTCCGGGCGCTCCTCGATGGTCCGAAGCAGGCCCTGATAGCCCTGCTCGAACTCTTGTTGCGTGTACTCCTTGCGCGGATCGGCCACGACCTGGTCTTTGATCTGCTCGTAGTACGCCCTCGCTCGCGCTTCGAGGTCGGCGCTCTCGTACGCTTCGATGATGCTCGCCGCCGCGCTCCGGTAGGCGGTCACGCAGGCGGGGCTCTCGAGGCAGCGCCGGAAGATGAGTCCCGCCGAGACCGGCCCGTTCGCGTCATCACCCTGGCGCGCGAGCGCGAAGAGCGCGATGTGCGGCTTGTCCGAGTCGCGGAAGGGCTTCATCGAGAGGTCCATCCCCCAGGGTAAGAACACGAACTTTCCGTGGGTCGGGTCGTTGTAGATGCGGAAATTGTTCGGGTAAAAGACGGTGTACGCGTACATGTCCCACTGGTTCACGGCGGCCTCGGCGGCGGTGAAGCGGAGGAACTGATCGGTGTCGAGCGAGGAGCCGACGTCGTCCAAGAAGGTCTGGTCGCTCGCGCCGTCGATGGCGGCGATCAGGCCGGCGAGATCGCTGCGATCGTTCGCGGTCTCGTTGGTCTCGAGGTCGAACTCTGCTTCCGCGCCGGGCACGAAGTCGACCTGTCCTTCTTCGTACAGGTTGCCGTCGTTGCTCGCGAACCAGCGCGAGAGGAAGGTTTTGTCCTCGGCTTCGACGTTGGCATAGACGCCGTAAAACTCGCCGTTGACGTACAAGAGCGCGCTGTTCGCGCGCGGCGCAGGCAAGCCGGCGTGGCGGAAGAGGTCGTACGCCAAACGCTCCGCCAGGAACGAGGGATCCTCGACCATGTTGTTCAGCGTCAGGCGCTTGAGGCCGAAGAAGGTCTGATCATCGACGAATTTATCGAATTTGAGCTTGAACGGCGCCTTCTCGTCGAGGCTCCGAAAGCTGCCTTCGCCTTTGATCCGCAACCCGATGTTCGAGACCGTGACCGTGCCGTAGGTGAGCGTCGCCGAGACGTACTCGTCCTGCAGGGGATCGTCCGGGCCCGTCACCTGCTGTAGAGCCTCGATCGACTCCGGGGGCAGCTCGATGTCGAAGCGCGGCAGTTTGGTGGCGTCATAGATTTCTTCGCTGAGATCGGGACCGCTCGCCGTTCCTCCCGCTCCGAATCCTCCGGAGCCGGCGCTGCCGCCGACCCCGGTGGAGCCTGCTTGTCCTGCACTCCCGCCGAGGGTGGTGCCACCTGTCGCGTTCGTTGCCGTTCCGCCGGTGCTGCCGCCTGCGCCTGCGCCGGTGCTGCTGCCCGCGCCGGAAATGCCGCCTGCGCCTGATGACCCGGGCTCGGCGGTCTCGGAGCAGGCGAGAACTAGACCGCACACTACGGTGGCCAGGTCAATGGGCCGGAAAGGCGAAGAGAGCGTCATCGTGACAACCAGGTGACGCGACGACGCTCGGATCGCTCATTTTCTCGGCCTCGTCACGAATCGCGCCCCGGCGAGCGGACTCGAAGCCCGAGCTCCTCGAGCTGCGCCGGGCTCACTTCGCTCGGCGCCTGCATCAAGAGGTCCTCCGCGTTCTGGTTCAGCGGAAAGGCGATCACCTCACGCAGGTTCGCCTCGTTCGCGAGCAGCATGAGCATGCGGTCGATGCCGGGGGCGAGCCCTCCGTGCGGCGGAGCCCCGAACCGGAACGCCGACAAGAGCGCGCCGAAGCGCCGCTCGACCTCGTCCGGGCCGTAGCCCGCGAGCTCGAACACGCGCAGCATCACGTCGGGCCGGTGGTTCCTCACCGCGCCGCTCGAGAGCTCGATGCCGTTGCAGACGAGGTCGTACTGGTGCGCGAGCACTGCTTCGGGATCGCCCGCGAGCGCCTCGAGACCACCCTGCGGCATGGAGAAGGGGTTGTGCAGGAACTCGAGCTGTCCACTCTCGCTCGATCGCTCGTACAGGGGAAAGTCGACGACCCAGCAGAAGCGATAGCGCTCGCGCTCGACCAGCTCGAGCCGTTCGGCGACCTGGGTGCGGAGCAGCCCGGCAGCGCGGTCGAGTGAGCGCCGCGGCCCCGCGACGAAGAGCAGCGCGTCCCCGAGCTTCGTCCCCGCGCTCTCGAGCAACGGCTCCACGTCGGGGCGTACCTTGACGAGCGGCCCCTTGAGCTCCTCTTTGAGCACCGCGTACGAGAACAGCGTCGCGCCGTTCGACGTCACTTGCTCGCCGAGCTCGTCGAAGAAGCGCCTCGACTGGAGCGCCGCGCCGGGAACGCGCAGCGCCCGCGCGACGAAGTCGGCGGGGGAGCGGTGCCCGATCCCGAAGGGACGCGCGAC
This sequence comes from Pseudomonadota bacterium, assembly GCA_023419055.1. Next base: position 13,414 of record JAEZYO010000416.1, read on the forward strand.
GAACCACGGAGTCGCTTCCACGAGCTCGAGCGGGTTCCGGAGATCGGGCTTGTCGCTCCCGAAGCGGAGTAACGCCTCTCGGTAGGGGATGCGTGAAAATGGCGGCGGATCGGTCGGAAACGCGCCGAGCTCCGCGAACACGCGGTAGAGGACCGGCTCCACGACGGAGAAGATCTGCTGCTCGTCCGCGAAGGCGAGCTCGAGGTCGAGTTGGTAGAACTCTCCGGGCGAGCGGTCTCGGCGCGCGTCCTCGTCACGAAAGCAGGGTGCGATCTGGAAGTAGCGGTCGACCCCCGCGACCATCAGGAGCTGCTTGAAGACCTGGGGAGCTTGAGGAAGGGCGTAGAATTTCCCGGGATGCAGGCGGCTCGGCACCAAGAAGTCGCGCGCTCCTTCGGGGGAGCTCGAGGTCAGGATCGGAGTCGTCACCTCGATGAAGTCGCGCTCGACCAGCAGCTCGCGGAGACGCGCGACGAGCTTCGAGCGCAGCAGCACGTTGTTTCTCACCCGCGCTCGTCGCAAGTCGAGGAAGCGGTAGCGCAAGCGGAGCTCTTCGGGCGGCTCGCCCTCGCCCGCGATCGAGAAGGGCAGGGGATCGGCGCCCGACAGGATCTCGAGCGCGCTCACACGGAGCTCGAGGTCACCGGCGTGACGCGCCTCGTTCTCGCTGCCGCTCGGTCGCGCGACGAGCAGCCCTTCCACGCAGACGACCGACTCGAGCCGTGACTCCGCGAGGCGTTCGAACGCTTCGGTCCCTGCCTGGAAGACGCATTGGAGCAGCGCTCCCCCATCACGAAGGTCGACGAAGACGACGCTGCCATGCTCACGCTTCTTGTGGATCCAGCCGGCGAGCTTGATCTGCTTGCCAACGAGCGAACGATCCAGGTTCGCGACCCGGTGACTGCGATAGGGTGATCTCGGTGGTTCTGACTCGGACATGGCTTCTGGCTCCTTTTCAGGGGCCGCTCGAAGCACGCCGGACGACGAAAATGCGAAAGGCCGCCCGGAGTGCTCGGGGCGGCCTGGTTGCGTGCGGTCTCGGCTAGGCCGAAATCGACGCGGGCCGCCCGGAGGCGTCCACGTCGTTCGAATTCAGCGAGAGGCACATTTCGTAGCGCACGAACCGAAAGGGTACGGTGGGGACCTATGCCCGTCAATGGTTCAGGCGCTCATCCCGAGCTCCGAGACGAGCCGTGCGCGGATCTTTCCGCGCGTCCGTGTCTCGAGCTGGCGCGCGCGCTCGCGGGAAACACCGAGCCTCCGCCCGATCTCGGCCAGCGAAAGCTCCTCTTCTCTGTCCGCCATCAAGCGGTGATCCACGATGTAGCGCTCGCGCTCGTCGAGCACACGAACCGCGCTCTCCACCGCGTCCCGCAGTCGACCCGATTCCTCGTCATAGGCGACGGCCTGCTCCGGGTTTTCCGCCGGAGACTCCATCGAGTCGAGCAGGGTGGCGTCGGAGTCGTCACGCACCTTCGCGTCGAGAGACACGTCGCGTGCCTCGAGGCGCCGCACCATGCTCACGACCTTGGCCACCGGCATGTTCATGGACTGCGCGAGGAGGGCGTTCGCCTGGTCGCTGTCGCCGACCAGGTTGACGAGTCGGATCCGCTCGCGGCGAAGCTTGAAGAACACCTTCGAGCGCATCGCGCTCGAGCCTCCGACCAGGCTCCACGAGTGGATGATGTGGTTCAACATGTACGCGCGAATCCAATAGCTTGCGTAGGTGACGAAGCGGATGCCACGGCTCGCGTCGAACTTCGAGAGCGCGTGCACGGCGCCCAGGTTGCCCTCGGCGATCAAGTCGTCCAAACCCACCCGGTAGCGGCGGTAGCGGAGCGCGATCACCACCACGTAGCGGAGCTGGGAGGCGAGCAGAGCGCTCCGGGCGCGCAGGTCGCCCTGCTTCTGCCAGGCCTCCGCCAGGCGGACCTCCTCCTCGCGCTCGAGGGGAGCAATCGCGTTAGCCATTGAAATGTATTGAGAAAGTCGGGCGTCGTCCGGGCGAGTCATGGCAGGCAGCACCTCTTCCAACCGTTGGAGTCACCGTGCATCCTGAAGCTTCGCCGTGACAGCCTTATGTCAGTTATTCTCTGAAACGTGATACGGGCTCGCTGCACCGGCCCGTTGGTCTCTGACGCCCCGTAAGACTCCTCTGCTAGGGGTTGTGGCCCGTTCAGCCCAGGGGAGCGTCCACGTGAGAAGCGCCGGGAGCCGCGGGGCCTCGTGCCCGGAGCGCGCGCGGTGAGACGCCGTAGGCGCGCCTGATCACCTTGTTGAAGAGCTGAAGGTTCGCGAACCCGACTTCGAACGCGACCTGCTTGATCGAAAGGCCCGAGTGCAAGAGCAAGTGTCGAGCTCGGTCGACCTTCTTGCGCCGCACGTACGCGGTGAGCGTCTCGTCGAAATGAGCACGGAACAGGCGGTTCAAGTGCGAGGGGGAAACGCCGACCGAGCGCGCGATGTCTCTCGCGTGAAGCGGCTCGGCGAGACGACTTTCGACGGCGGAGCAGGCTCGCGCCACCGCGGCGTGGCGCCGCTCGCGAAGGTGGGTCGAAAAGACGGTGCGCTCGGCGAGCTCCCAGAGAATGTCCCAGAGCCCCGCCTGCGCGCGCTTGGGTCGCGCTGCCGCTGTACGCCGAAGATCGTCGAAGCGCCGGAACATCGGACCGAAGTCGTGACCCAGGTCGCTCAGGGCGTCGATGGATAGCTCGTTCCTGCCGGCGCTCTCCGCGAGCGTGAAGTGGGCGTACAGGTGCTCGGCGCGCCCACGGTAGCGGTGCTCTTGACGGACCCCGGGCGCGACGATGCCGACGCACCCGGGCTTCACCGAGAGCCCATGCCCGTCGAGCAGGACTTCGCCTTCGTCGGCGTAGAAGTGAATGGACCAGCTATCGAACTGATATCGCTCTGCTCGAACCTCGACGTCGTGAAGGCCGCGTCCAATGGTGTCGATCTCGGGCGGCTCTTCGAGAGCGATGGGCCACGAGAGCGGCGTCTTCATGCTGGCGTGAGTCGCTTATGCCTTGAGCTCGCTGAGCTCCGTCCCGCCGTTGAACGCCGGCGTCGCTACACCGACCGCGTTCAGGACCGTACAGAGCAGGCGGTGGCTCTGACCGTTCGCGCCTTCCACTCCGGCGATGTCGTTGTTGCTGCCTTCGAGCACCAGTGAGCGCCCGAGTGCGAAGTAGCCCGCACCGCCCGCCACGACGATCGGCAAGTCGCCGGTCGTGTGACCCTGGCCGTGTGAGAACTCGTTCGTGTAGAGCACCACGCTGTTGTCGAGCAGCGTCCGCCCGTCTTGCTCTTCGTAGCCGTCGAGGAGCTCGAGGAGCTTCACGAACTCGGAGATGTTCCAGCGATCGATCGCGAACAGCATGTCCTTGTAGCCAGACACCGCGGCCTCGTTGAAATCGTCGGTCGTGCCGTGCGAGAGCGGATGATGCCGGTAGCTGTGGTTCATGCCGTCCCAGCGGTACATGGGGCCACCCGCCACCGCGGCGCCCCACTGAAGGACGGCAGACCGCGTGTACTGGCAAGCGAGAGCGAGCGCGGCGATCTTGACGAACAGGCGCGCCATCACGGGGAAATTGTCGTTGGCCTCGACCGCGTTCTCGTCGATCGCTTCCACGGCGGCGGCGGTCGTGGGATCCAGGCTGCAGGCGACGAGTCCCGGCGCGCCGGTCATGCCGTTTTCTACGTCCCGCACGAGCTGGAAATGTTGTTCGAGCTTCGCCCTGTCGGCCTGGCTGAGCTCCAAGAGCTTCAGATCTTGAAACTCTTCTCGCACGAGGTCGATGACGCTCTGGCGCTTCAGGAGCAGGCGCTGCCCGGCCTCGTCGTCGGGAGGGGGCTGAGAGGTCCCCATGCCCATGATCGCCCGATAGGTGCGATAGGGATTCGATTCAGCGTCGACCATCTCCCCCGGCCCTCGCCAGGAAATGGAGTTGAACTCGTTGACTCCGAGATCGCGACCGCCGGGTCGCATCACCAGCGCTTCTCGCCCTTGCGGGTTCAGGGCGTTCGCGATGGTCTGATCGATCGAGGCACCCTGCGGCCGGCCTTCGCTCAAGGGGGCGGCGGTGAGCGCCTGACAGGTGCCCTCCGAATGGCCCGTCCACGTTCCTACCGGATAACCGTGCACGCCGCGCGGGATGAGGATCTTCGACGCGTACGGGGCGAGCGCTTCGGTGCCTCGACCGGTGAACGATCCGGCGCTGAGATTGCCGAGCGCCGGCCAGAAGCGATCGGTGTCGACCCCGCTGCTCGAATGAAAGGACAAGAAGCGGGTGATCGGCGCGGCTCCCTGCGCTCGGAGCGGGCCTGCGCCGATGCTCTCGAGCAAGGGTAATCCGAGCGTCGCGCCTGCGGCGCCGCGCAAGAAGGTTCGTCGTGACAAGAAGCGGGCACTCGGCATCTTCGTTACTCCGGAAGGCGTGGCAGGTGAGAGAACGCGAGCCGCTCGGTGAGCGAGATCGAGAGGTCGCCGAGCGAAAACGAGGCGTCCTTCATGTCGCGCGTCGCGAGCCCCAACGCGCGCAGGTCCCCGCGTGTCTCCGCGCGGCCGTAGGCGAACTGCAGCCAGTTCTTGGCGTAACAGGCGCGCACCTGGTCGAGCTCGGCGAGGCCCGCGAGGAGCTCTCGGGCGTTCGCGAAGGTGAGGGTATGATCGCCGATCGAGACAGAGCCCGACGCGTCGATCGGAGCCCCCTTTTCGCTCGTGCGCAGGTTGCCGAGCCCGTCGAACTGTTCGAAGGCAAACCCGGTCGGGTTGATGGCGCGGTGGCAACCGGCGCAGGCGCTCATCGAGGTCTTCCACTCGAAGTATTGCCGCGTGGTGAGGATCGGCTCCGCGGGCGATTGCTCGGGTTCCTGCATTTGCGCGCCGGCGGGCGGGTCGGCTATTTCGACGCAGGCGAGCCGCCGCAACAAGAACACGCCGCGCAGGATGGGCGAGGTGCCGGTGCTGTTCGAGCTGTGCCCTGCCAGGAACGAGGCCTGCGTGAAGAGCCCGAGGCGGCCCGAGGTTTCGTCGTGCTGAACCTGGGTGAGCTCGGCACCGAACGAGCCCGGTAGCCCGTACACCGCTGCCAGGCGCGCGTCGGCGTACCCGACGGGCGAGGTGAGTAAGGCGTTGACGGTTCCCCCCTGCGTCAGCACGACGTCCTCGATGAAGCGCCGTGTCTCGGCGCGCATGGAAGCGATGAGCTCGGGTGAGAAGGCGGGGTAGGCGAGCGGATCCTTGGTGAGCGACTTGAGCTCGTCGAGCTGCATCCAGCGCTCGTGAAAGTCGAGCGCGCGCTCGGCGAAGCGAGGCTCCGCGACGAGCCGCGCCGCCTGCTCCGCAATCGCGCTCCCTTTCAAGGACCCGGACGCCGCGGCGCTGAACAGCGCAGGATCCGGCATGCTCCCCGCGAAGAGGTAGGAGAGGCGGCTCGCCACCTCGTAGTCGGTGAGCAAGGTTCCGGCGCCGTCGGCCCCGGCTCCACGCTCGATGCGGTAAAGGAACTTGGGCGACTGAAGCAGCGCCGTCACGACGAGCTCGACCCCGTCGCGGAAGCTGTCCCCGCTCTCGATGACCTCTTGACCCTCGTCGAAGAGCGCGCGGTAACGCGCCTGTTCGGCAGGCTCGAGCGGCCGCCGCAGCGCCCGCAAACCGAAGCCGTCGATGAACGCGTCTCGGCAACCCGGTTGATCGGGGACACAGCCCACCAGGTTCTGGTACGCGGCTGGGGTCGCCACGACTTGCGCCGCGAGCTCCTCGGCGGCGCGTGAGAGCTCGTTCAGCAAGCGTTCGTTCACGCCGAGCTCGGCGTAGCCTTCATACGGTCCGAGGTTCGGTTGCTCTTCGGGAAAGTTCTTCGACGTGTCGACGGAGAGGCCGAGCAGATCGGAGACGGTGCGGTCATACTCCGCGTGGGTGAGCCGAAGCACACGGCTCGACGCCGGGACTTCGTCGGGTAACGTCTCGGGATCGACGCCGATGATGTCGTCGACCGAGACCGAGCCGCCACCTTTGCCAGTCGTGCCAGCCGAGTTGCCGGAGCCCGCCGAGCCCGACGAGACTCCCGGTACGGAATCGCCGCTCGGGGGATCCTGAACGAAGCCGGTGCAGGCGGTCGCCAAGAGCGGGACGCCGAACCAGAGCGCTGGTTTCATCGACTTGAAGGACGGCCAACCCGCGCTTTCGGGATCATGATCTTTCAGGTCCGCGAACGTTCGCGTCGATCACGAAAATTGGGGTGTTGCGGCAGCGAGCGGGAGCGCGATCAGTCGGCGGTGGTGAATCTCACGTCGTCGACCCAGAGCTCGAAGGCTGGCCCCGGGCCCTTCGCCCAGAACTGGAGATGCGTGATCCGAGCAGGATCCAGCGCCGCGCCGTCTTTCTGGAAAGAGGAGAGAGGAATGGCGACCTCTTGCCATGCTTCGCCCACCTCGAGCGTCGCCTCGTAGTGCTCGAAGATGGTGTCGAGGAACGTGACCGAGAGCGTGAACGGCGGGTTCGCGCGAGCCGCGAACGTGAGCCGGTCGAAAGCGCTCGCGTCGTAGACGCCGCCCGGGAGATCCAGGCCCAAGAACGCGCCATAGTCGAGGGTGGGACCCGCCTCCAAGCGCGCGGCGTGGGAGCTCGCTCCGCGCTCGTCGAGCGCGGGAAAGCTCATGACCGCCGGAGGTCCGGTCCCGTCGTCGGTCGCGTACCACCAGCCGTCAGTCCCGGCGCGGATGTCCGCGTCCTCGAAGTCGTCGAGCAAGCCTGCGACCGAAGCGTCCTCCGTTTCGAACGCACGGAGCGCGCCGTCCTCGCAGCCGGTGCCGACGAGCAGGAGCACGAGCGCGCTCCTGCTCGTCACAGCGAAACTCCTGCGCCCAGGGTCGCGGTGATCCATGGAAAGCCGAGCTCGTGCGTGGCGACGCCGTCGAGCTCGAGCGAGGGGCGAGGCAAGAGCAAACCGGGATCCAGCGCGAACAGGAAGGAGACGCGGCCGCTGCGAAGAAAGAAGCGTAGCCGAGCGCCCGCCATCCCGACTCGCGTGGAGTCGTCGAAGCCTCGGTAGCCGGGGCTCGGCGTTGCCGACTCTTGGAGGAAGGTGAGCCCTCCTCCGAGGCCGAACGCGAACCCCATGTCCTCTGTCAGGTACGCCTGCCACATCGCGTACAGCGCCAGCTGCTGCGCGTGCAGCTCGACGTCACCCGCGGTGCCTTCGGCTCGAGCCGGGATCAATGTCGCGCCGAGCGTGGGCTCGAGCCCGAGCGGCCCCCAGAGGTTGAAAGTGGCGGAGAGCCCCAACCAGAGCGGCGGGCTCGAGAGATCGCTCGTGAACGCCGTCCCGGCACCGAGCCAGATCTCCGGGCGATGCTCCCGAGGAGGAGGAGCAGAAGGAGGTGTCTCCACGGGGCGCGGCGCCTCACGAACCGGTTCTGGGAGATCGACGTCGCGGAGCAGCTCGAGCACTCGCAGGGCGAGCCAGCTCTCGGCCACCGTCCCCTGGGTCGCGTCCACCTCGACGCGAACGTAGCCGCGCTTTCTGGTTTGCACGAGCGCCACGCCCTGACCCTCGTTCCGCACCACGGCAATGGCGCCCAGGTTCTGAGCTTCCTGGCTCGTCAACCTGAGCTCCGCGAGGAGCTGGTCCAAGGTCTGGGCGGGCGACTCGCGACCCACGATCGTGTAGCCGCTCGTGAAGAGCTCCGCCATTACGGCGCGCGTACCTTCGGGCCAGGATGCCGCGCCCGCAGGGCTCGCTTGCAGGATGACGACCGGACGATCGTGCTGCTCGGAGGAACTCGGCTGCTGCGCGTGACCGGCCTTCACGCAGAGGAGCCCGGCGAGCGCTAGTTCGAGGACGCGAGGATGCCGCGAGCCTTGGCGGCGTGCGGGCCGTCGGGGTGGTACTTCAAGTAGTCGGAGGCGACCTCTCGAGCCCGCGCTCGGTTGCCTTGCTTGAGCAGGAGAGACAGCAAGCGTGCCCGCGCGTCGGCAGAAAGGCCTCCACGCGGTGACTCGTTCAAAAACACGCTGAGCCAATGAGCTGCCTCGACGGAATTCTTGTCATGATCTTCCGCGATCCGCGCCAAGTAAAGCGCGGACACTGGAGCCGCGGCTCCGTGAGGGAAACGGCTTCGGAGCTTCTGCAGGGCGGTGCGTGCCTTGCGCGCGTCACCCGCGTAGCGCGCCGTGTTGGCGAGGAGCAAGAGGTCGTTTTCACCGAGCTCCCGCGTGAGCCGGTCGAAGCCGCTCCGCTCGGCGAGCTCGAGCGCTCGCGCGTACTCTGCGTCGCGCGCGAGCTTCGTCCAGTCCGGTTCGCTCGCTCCGCGCGTCGAAGAGGGATCGCGCGGCGGCTCCGGGGAAGCGACGTCCTGCGAGCTTGGAACCGGCGCGACGGGCGGCGGACTTGGAGGACGTGCAACGCGGGGTTCGAACTTTCGCTCGAAGCGACCGCCGGCTTCGAGCGGGAGCCCAGTGGCCGGCAGATCCTTGCCGAAGACGAGCACCTTGCCCTCGCTCACCGAGACGGCGAACGCTCGGCGATCGCGCTCCCACTGCACGCTGAACTCCGTTCCGACGACCCGCACGTCGAACGGACCCGCGCTGATCGTCCAGGAGCGCCCGGTACCCTTCTGGATGCTCGCCGCCAGCTTGCCGTCGTCGAGGACGATGTCGGCCCTCTCGGACGACAGGCGGGAGATTTCGATGCGCGCCTCCGGCTCGAGGGCGAGTCGGCTCCCGTCCGAGAACTCGACCTGCTCGGCCCGAGACGCGACGACTCGCGCGTGCGCGGCGAGCGGGACGCCTCCCACCTGCGCCGACAGCTCCCGTTTTTGAAACTGGAACCAAACCAACGCCGCAACGGTGAAAACGCCGAAGGCGAGCGCCGCCGCCCAGATCGGGAACGGCTTCGGACGCGCCGCGGCGATCATCGCGCCGACCACTGCCTCACGTTGAGCTTGCAGGGTGCTGCGAGAGGGACCGGTCCCGAGGGCTCGCGCCATCGCTCGGCCAGCGTCGTGACTTCCCGGTGTCATGGTTCCCTCAGTTTCGAAAGGACGCGCGAAAGCTCCGGGTCCCGCGAGAGCAGCGCCTGAAAGCGTCGGTTCGCGGCGCCGAGCCGCCGCTTCGCCGTGGCGTGCGAGTAGCCGAGGATCGCCGCGATCTCGTGGAGCGACTCCCCCTCCACGAGGTGGAGCACGAACACGATGCGCTCTTTCGCGGGGATCTTGTCGATGATCGCCTTGGCGCGGAGCAAGAGGTCCCGCATCTCGACCTCGCGCACGAGATCGGGGTGGCAAGGAGCGGGGTCGCTCTGACGAATGAAGAGCCGGCGGATTTCACGTCGCCGGAGCTCGCCGTAGACCGTGTTCACCGTGACCGCGTGCATCCACGCGGCGAGGCGGTCGACTTCTCTCAGGCGCTTGGCGGAGCGGATCACGCGCACGAAGACCTGTTGAACGACGTCGTGGTGATCCTGATCCGCTCCCAGCAGTCGCCAGACCCAGCGGTTCACGTCGGACTGAAAGCGATCGTAGAGCGCCGGCGCAGCCGTATGCGGGTCCTCGCGCAGCCACGCCGCGAGCCGGGCATCCGAATCATTGCTCGGTTCGTCCTCACCCGGGGGGCGCTCCAGGCGTCTCAAAGCGGGTTCGCGAGTTCCCATTCAGGCTCTCGTCGATAATGACGCTTTGGCCCCGCGCTCGGGATCATGGATTCGTACGACTGTAGCCTTGCGCTGGCACTGGTAAGCCGCGGGCACCCTCAGCGTGACGGATGATTGATGCACCCGATCGTTCGTGGCAGCCGTCTTCAGGGTTTAGCGGATGCAAAGGCTCGTGCGTTACTCGTGGTGCTCGGCGTTGATCTTCCTCGGTTCCTGCTCTCCTGCTCCGGAAAGCTCGCCGCAGGGAGGCGACGGCGGGGCTGCGGGTACCTCGGCCCTCTCCGGAGCTGGGGGCCAAGGACAGGCTGGCTCCGCGGGCGGGTTCGCCGGAGCGGGCGGCTCGGCGGCGGGTACGGGCG
>JAEZYO010000469.1 GCA_023419055.1 Pseudomonadota bacterium
CCTCACCTCGTGTCACCGATTCTCGCGTCGTGGATCGCGACCCTCAAGAGCTGATCGCGCAGCAGCGCATCTATCGCGCTGCCGTCTGCAAACGTTCGAAAAACAGAAGGGCAAGCCAGCCCTGCACCATCGGAGCCCCATCCATGAAACCCAGCACCTACACGTTGATCGCCGCACTTTTCACTTTCAGCGCGTGCGCGGCGGCGCCCGAGGACAGCTACGGCCCCCTCGAGAGCGAGAGCGTCGAAACCGCGAGCGCCGAGCTCGGCTTCCACGACAACATCGACCCCCGCGACATCCTCGCGCAGTGTAGCGAGCTCAGCGAATCGTGCTGCGGCGCGCCGGGCGACCGAGGCAACAACTACGGCGTCGGCAAGTTCTGTCTGACCGACAAACAGTGCCGCCACAACAAGAAGGCGACCATCTGTTCCTCGGCCGAGAACGAAGGCGGCGATCACTCGAGCTTCTTCTGCACCATGCTCTGCGACCCGGCCGGGGCCGCCGACCAGTGCGGAAGGAACGCCGTTTGCGAGTGCGAAGAGAACGGCGCCTGTGGCTGTACGCCGATCTCGTGCATCGAGAACCTCCCGGACCATTGCGAAGAGGTCTGACGCGCTCGCCGTCGCAAACTTCGACGCTCTGACCCCGAGAAGAACCCGAAACCAAGAGTTCGAGGGCCCGCTCGGCCCTCGAACTCGAAGGATGAAGCATGAGTTCCGTCGGATTGGACGCAGTCGCGTTCCACGTTCCCAAGCTCGCCCTGGACCTCGGTGGCGAGTGGGCCGAGGCGCGCTATCGGGCTCTCGGCGAATCGTCGGTGGAGTCACTCGTATCGAAGATCACGAAAGGGATCGGCAGCCGGCGCATCGGGATCCCCGACGCGCACGAGGACACGGCGACCATGGCTGCCATGGCAGCCAAACGCTTGATCGACCGCACCGGCATCGATCCTCGAGACATCGGCTGGCTCGGCATCGGCACTGAAACGACCGTCGATCAATCGAAGTCACTCGGGGCCTACGTGCTCGGCATGCTGGAGCGCCACTACGGCGTGTCCATGAGTCACGTCAGTTGCCCGCAGTTCCAGTTCGCGTGCATCGGCGCGACCCTGGCGCTCGAGTCCGCAGTGAACTTGATGTGGGCGGGCCGCTCGCGACGCCCTTACGCTTTGGTGATCGCGAGCGATGTCTCCAAGTACGCGATGTTCTCGCACGCCGAGTACACGCAGGGCGCAGGGGCGGCAGCCATGCTGCTGTCTCGAAACCCGAAGTTGCTCGCGTTCGACGCTCGCCCCTTCGCCACGCACACCTGCGACGAGCGCGACTTTTTTCGACCGAATTGGCGAACCGAGGCCATCGTGGACGGCAAGCATTCGATCAACGTCTACCTGCGCTGCGTGCAGCGCGCGCTCGCGGAGTACGTGAGCGAGTACGAGCGCCAGAGCGGTCGGAGGTTCGACGAGCAAGCGGACTTCGACTACTTGCTGATGCACCTGCCCTTCCCGCGCATGGGCGAGTACGCTGCGACCCGGCTCTGGCGCGTGCTCCGCGATCGGAGCTTGCTCGATCCGAGGTCGGACGTCGACGAGCAACGCGAACGCGAGCTCGACCGCGAGGCGGCTCGAGACCCAGCGTTTCTGCGGTTCTTCGGCCAATCTTGCGAAGACGGGCTCGCGTTCTCGCGCGAGACGGGCAACGCCTACTCGGCGTCGCTCTACCTCGGTCTCTGCAGCCTGCTGTCACACCTCGCCCGAGCTCGGACGGATGTGGCCGGCAGGCGGGTGCTGTTCTGCTCCTACGGCAGCGGTGCCAGCGCGAGCGTGTTCGGAGCGGAGTTCGTCGACGGCTGCCAGCAAGGCGCGAGGATCGTGGATCAGGTCGAATCTCTGGCGCCGGCGCAAGCGGGAGGCTCACGCCAACTCGTCACCCTGGAGCAGTACGAGCGCTTGCATCGCTCGCAGTCGCTCACCCTCGACCAGGCCGAGGCAGGAGTGGGGGCGTCGCATCGCCTGAACCAGGACACTCTGCTCGAAGCGCGGCCCGCGCAGCCTCAAGCAAGCGTGCGCCCGCCGAGCAGCGAGTTTGCGCTGAAGCGCATCGGCACCCGGGCAAAGGGGCCCGGATGCGATCTCGGATACCGTTACTACGAATACGTCACTCGTTAGTCCCGACCCCGAGCTCGGAGAAGCTCGGCGAGAGTCTCGATGTCTAGCGCCGTGAACCAGCGCCGAGACGTTGTGTCAACCGTGGGAGGAAAGTAGATGCTGAAGATCATAGGCGCGGTCGCGCTCGCGACCGCATCGGCGCTCGGCTGCAGCGGAGCCCCGGAGCAAGTAGGTGACGTCGAACTGGGTGAGCTCGACACCGATCAGCCAGGCGCGCTCGAAGAGGCTTCCGGGCAAGGGCACCCGGGCGGAGGCAACTCTTTGGATGCCAAGCTGAGAGCGGCCCTGAAGCGCGCCAAGTTCACCGGGCGCGTCGAGGCCACGCTCGAGGAGCGGCTTGGCCACGAAATCGACGCCGAGCTCGCCGACCTCGGTCGCTTGCTCTGGTTCGACAAGAGTGGCGGCCTGCGCTCGGACAACACCTGCGGTGGCTGTCACTCGCCGAGCCACAGCTTCGGCGACACCCAGTCGATCGCGATCGGTGTTCAGAACAACAACCTGGTCGGCCCGAATCGGAGCGGACCGCGCAACCAGCGCAGAACGCCGAGCGTGATCAACACCGCGTTCTACCCGAAGCTGATGTGGAACGGGCGCTTCGCCGCGCTGTCCGGAGATCCTTTCGATAACTCGGAAGGATTCTCTTTCCCGCTGCCCGAAGGGACCAGCGAGTTTCCGCCCGACGACCCCATGGTCACGCACCTGCTGATCGCGCAGGCGCACATCCCGCCCACCGAACTGGTCGAGGTCGCCGGGTTCACGGGCACGGCTGGCACGATCGGGCCTGACTTCGATCAATTCGATGACGGAGTCGGCGCGGTCGTTCCTCCGCCGGACGACAGTGGGTTCCGTAACGAACCCATCCGGCAAGCGGTGCTCGCCCGTCTGAACGGCAGCCCGAAGTATCGAGAGCTCTTCGCCGCGCTCTTCCCGGAGGTCGCGGCCGGAGGACCCATCGAGTTTCACATGTTCGGCCACGCCGTCGCCGAGTTCGAGAACACGCTCACCTTCGCGAACGCGCCGATCGACCAGTACGCGCGCGGCAAGACCCACGCTCTGACTCAGCAGCAGAAGCGCGGCGCGCTGCTCTTCTTCGGCGAAGCCAAGTGCGTCACCTGCCACGCGGTTGCCGGCAAGTCGAACGAGATGTTCAGCGACTTCGACAACCACGTGATCGGGGTCCCGCAGATCGCGCCGGGCTTCGGCGCCGGCGTCGGAAACATGATCTTCGATGGTCCCGGGAAGGATGAAGACTTCGGACTGGAACAAGTCACGGGCGATCCCGCAGACCGATACAAGTTCCGAACTTCTCCGCTCCGCAACGTCGCGCTGCAACCCGCCTTCTTTCACAATGGCGCGTTCACCGACCTTCGCGACGCGATTGTCCACCACTTGAACATAGCGAAGTCAGCGCGGCACTATGATGCCCGTAAGGCCGGTGTGGATGGTGACCTGACGCACCGCCTCGGCCCGATCGAGCCGGTCCTCGATCGAGTGGATCCGATCCTGGCGAAGCCCATTCACCTCTCGCACGGCGAGATCAACGACCTGGTCGCCTTCGTCCGTGACGGTCTCCTCGATCCGCGAGCCAAGAAGGAGTTCCTGTGTAAGCTCGTTCCCTCGTCGGTCCCGAGCGGCGAAACGCTGCTCGAGTTCGAGGACTGCGAGGCCCCCTGAACCCCCTTGGGAGAGGGTGGGCCCCTCATCGCAAAAGCGGCCCATCCTCTCCCGCTATCGATGGCGAACCTT